>CAZSXS010000073.1:0-19397 GCA_964611385.1 uncultured Defluviitaleaceae bacterium | reverse complement strand
GTTTGAAAAAAGTTTTCTTCTCCTTCCCCCCACGGTTTTAGAAAGGCACATTTTTAGTTTATCTGATTTAGGATTTCTGGGTCTTTGATTTTGTTATCCTCTGCTAGCAGAATAATCTTGGATATAATTTCAGCGGTTTTTGGGTCCTCGTCCATAAAGGGCAGGAAGAGTCTTCCTCTATGCTGCGAATGTACGGGGATGATGTAGATATTTCCCGCAGCCATTTTTTGTACGGTTCCGCTGCCCAGATGCACGGTATATTCCCCCAGAGAGCCTTTGATAAAAGCATGAGGTTTTCTTAACTCCACATTCTTGATTTTCATGAGTCGAAGCATTTCAGACAGGAGGCTGTCCCGCATATCAATGGTAGAAAGGCTTGCCTCTGGATCTATGCCACCAGCGTGAGCGACACTCACCACAAGATCCAAGTCCCGCATGACCTCGGAAAAGACGATGGGCGAAATACTATCTATGGAGCGGGCTGTATAGGACTTTCGATCATGAAACGCTATCGTCTCAAGGGTAGGGCACTCTATATCGGCCGGGGAAAACCAATCGGCCATGGCCCAAACAGACACGATCAAGTTTTCTTTTAGCAGAACCTTTTGCAGACCCTCTTCGTGGTTTGCCGTCCACCCTCTGCTTTTGAGGAGTGCTAGCGTTCTTTTGGGCTGAACCTGATGCCCAGCGTAGCGGTTGGAATAGGTGAGGGTTTGCAGCTCGTCTGCATTAGACTTGTAATATTCTCTGAACACCTGTTTAAACGGCTGTACAACTTGCTTTGAAAATAAGTCATGCTGATACTCCGCCCATACGCCTAATTTGAATAGATCATCTGGGTGGGCTATGCGTAGCCTTTTGTTGTCAATGGGACTTGCAAGGCCTGCAAAATCAACCAATTGGCCAACGGAATAATAGCCATGTTTTGATCCGGTTATGAAAACCAAATTTCGAATCAGTGGATACAGAACAGGACTTTTTGCTAAGTTGTCAAGCTCTTGAAGTTCAAATTCATCCGCGCTGACCATGGCATTTTCAAGACTTACTCGGGCTCGCTGATGCTGCTGTTTTAATTCTTTGTGTACAACCTTAATTCTTTCAATCTCAGGGTGCTTTTTCAGCTTTGAAGGAATGTCTTTTAGCTTCTTTCCGTCTTTCACACAGGCGATTTCCCCAAACCCCTTCTCATCAAATATCAGTTGAACCTGTATATCTTCTATTGTCATAGGCTTGAACAAATCAACAAGCTCTTCTAATTTATCCGTTTCCATTTGCCACATAAAGCGATTGCTGTCGGCAAAACCGGCGTTTCTGGCAAGGTTTTCTAGGGCAATTCTTGCGGCTGTTCCTTCACTGGCCTGGCGTTGCGCGCCGTACTGCTTCGACTGCTTTAAATACAGTTGAATAAACTCATATCGATGCAGAGCGTCCCGTCTATCTTGAAGGGGAATAAGGGCATAAGCCAAAAGCAAATCCTTGTTGCGCTTTTCGGCAATGGTTTTTTGGGATTCTTCGGCATTGAGTTTTCCAGTAACGGCATCGGAGAACAACTGAGCGCGCTTGTGCTGGGCGGCTGATCCCACATATTTAGCAGCCTTGTAAACAATCTGAAATCTTTTTTCGCCCAAAGTTGTATACGCTTCCCAAAACCAGGCCACATCAAAAGCGCCATCCTTGAAGTCCGCAGCATCAATGGAAGAATAGCGTGCGACAATGCTTTGCTTGTCATTGGAAAATTGTTCATTTACATGGGCATGAAAGTACCAGGCCGCACAGCGGAGTCCATCCCAACCCAGATAATCTTCGGCAATGTCCATCCATTGCGGAGCATACATGGCCGCCTCTATTAATTGTACATCACTGATTTTGTTTCCAGCTAAAATGCTTTTCAGTTTCTGAGCGTCATCTTCCTTGTTTGGATAGCTGCACTTTAGAAGATGAGAGAACATATGATTCTTTGTGCTGTCAGTATTTACAAACAAATAGCCGCGGACATAACTGTCTTTCTCCATTTTTGGCAGTATAGCCGCAAACACTTCAATACCAAAACATTTATGGATCTTGCCAGCCAAATCACTGACACAGGTGGGCATTTCACCCCTCAACAGCTCCATGCTCACAATGCGCTTGATCGCCTTTGCGGCGCTTTCATGCAAGGCTTTGAAAGGCAAGGTTTTTTTGTACTCATGATAGGTATCGCTTGTTAAGTTGCTGATATGGAGAGGGCTTGATTGTCTTCCACAGATTTCAAGCAACAGCTCATTTTCGCTGATGATACCGAACTCAAAGGCTTTTCCATAGTCGGCTGTTTCTAATACCCTCAGATTGCAAAAGGTAGAGGCTTTATAGTCCGAGGCTTTGTAAAATGCATAGCAAATGTCAAAATAGCCATTAAATTGATCGTCTGTCGACACCGTAGATTTCATTTCAAACAACCAGTGAGTTACCTTTAGCGTCTCACAAAAATAATGATACCGTTGATAATGACGGTTCTCTTCAACGAGAATAGGCTTGGCCTGCTCGCTTAAGGGAACAGAATGATAAAGACTGCAAGCGATTGTATGCGCATTAGAAAATCTTTTTTCGGCTGGAATTTCTAAAACAAGTGCTGATAAAATGCGCTTGCACAATTCGAGATAGGGAAGGGACCGTAAAAACGTAAAGGTGTCGTCTCGCTCAGCGTATACGACGCTGTATGTATAGGCATAGGACATTAATTCTTTGTCCGTTGTCCCTCTGTCTGAAACAAACTGCTTCCACGTTTGGCTTAAGGGAAGATTATCAATGCAAAAGGCTTTATTGGCGTCAATTAGTATGTTCCAAATATATTGCTCAGTTCCTAAAACGACTGTATCTTTTGACCCGTTATGATTGATACGCTCGTATTGATACGCTCTGTTTTCGTGGATTAAATCGGAAAGATCCGTAAAGAAAGCCTTTAGCTGATTGAGATCTGGATTGAGCATATTATTTACATCAGAGGACTCAAATTCGTTTGGCACGACTGGCGCGTAGGAAACATTTGGGTCATACAAGCCGAACCCGTTTTCTGGCGTATACACTGGAGATTCAGCGTCAATGATTTCAGAAATTCTGATTTTTTCAAGCTGTGCCAAGGAAGTCGATTCCGTTAGCAGTCTTTCACATTTTTTATAAACCGAATCAAAGTTCGTATCTCCCTTCATGACAGAAACCACTTCGATTGCCCCCAGCCGTTTGTTTTCAGAGTTGGATTCGATCAGTCGCTTAATACAATCAAAAAGGGACTCTGGCTCTTGGCGCAGCAGTAAGGTAATACAATTTTTCCTCAGATCGGCTGATTTGTACTGCAAAGCAGCTTCTACTTTCAGAATATCATCCGCTGAAAGCGCAAGGCTGGTTAGAGCCGTATGGGCTAAACTTCTAACGCCGGGGCTTTTATCCCCCAGTGCTTCGAGTAGGGCTGTTTTCTGTTTCTCCGTCTTAGGAGTAGACAGGAGATACTTCACAAGTCCGCTACGGGTATCGACGCTCATTTTATCCGTATAGGCCAAAAATGCATCCATAAGCTCATTATAAGTACTGGACTGGTTCTCATCCCCAGCGTACATGGAAACACAGACCAGCATTTTTTCAAGGATATCAGAGGCAGAGAGTTTGACTCCATACCAGGAAAACACGCTTTCTTGAAATATGATTTCTTTTTTGGAAAGGCGGCTTAGGGCAGTTTGTAATAATAGGAAGAGCTCCTTTGGCGTAGTGTCCAAAGGCATTGCGGATAAGCCAGGGTTTGTAATCCTGTATTCATTTACACTGCAGTCGGTCAATAAGTTTTGCATGCACCAAGCCAATGTCTCAAGATCCTCAGATGGAAGCAGTTTAATGGCCATCTTATTTTGAAGCTTAGGAAAAAAGGTCTGCTTTAAGAAATATAATGCGGTTAAGCGCCGGTACTTATATTCGCTTTCCACTAGGGTTAGTATCAGCTCTTCTGCATCTGTGATTTCATCAAAGGCCGCAGCCCAAAGCGACATGTAAATATGAAGGTTGTCGGGGCTTTGGCTGTATTCTAGGATTTTGGATTTGTCATGCAGACAGTCTGAGGCTATGGTCATACACTTCTTTAATACATTGGGTTTATCAGGAGGAAAACCAAGACCGGTCGAGGTATCAATGGCTCTTGCCACGGATGAAAAGCGTACTAAATCTTGTTCTAGGATCAGATTTAATATGTACAGGTATCCTTCTCTTGAACCCTCATCCATGGATTCCACAATGGCCTGCCTGAGTCCTTCTTGAAGCTTGGCTGCCAGCAGCAAATCGCCTATCAGCTTATGCGCTTCCTTGTTTCTGCTCATTAAGAGGCCATAAATAAGCTCTCTGGATACAACGCCGTTATCATTTTCACCGTAGATAATATCTTTCGCTATATTCAATATCTTTTCATTGTCGGAGTCTAGTTCATACGCTAGCACAGCAGCGGTCAATCGACTGTAGTTATAGTGCTCTGCCTTTTTTCGTAGTTGGGTTTCCAAATCATATTCTCCAAAGGCATTTGAATACACCATTTCCTTTAAAAGGTTCAGATTGTCTGAAAGATAAAGCCAAGTATTGTTGACACTCCGATAGGGTTTTCTCCAGTATCCGAAGGAATAGGGATAAAGACTTGCTCTCTCCCAAACCTGCTTCATTAGATGCGCGCATCTTTCGCTCATTAAATATTTCAGTGCAGAGAAGTTTGAGTCGGAAAATAATTGATCAATTTGCTTTTCTCCATTGGGATCAATGATCTGGATGAGCTGGTTTAGCTTGTCCTGATTTGTACGTGTATCCTTATCATCGTCTGTAATGCAATCAAACAGGGCCTTGGCCAATTGTCTTGATTCTTCTGAATCAATTACTTCATCAAAGCTGATTGTTTTTAAATACTCATTGATTTTTTTAGTTTTCTCGTTTGTATAGTACACAATTCACCTCACCACATTCTACCGGCTAAAAAGGTTAGCCTGATAAACACAATAACACTGCCGTCTTTCAAATTCAATTCACTGTTTAAATCCGTAATTTCCTCTTCGTCAATGAACACTCTGAACAACCCATCTTTAAAAGCCAACTTTGCGTCTTCTACGGCTTTTGCGTTGTCAGCATTCTTTTCGCCGAACCTTCTGCCAAAGCCCACCTTGCCGAATCCGGCGGCTTGTTCAATTTCGCTGTTGATTAGGATAGATACAATGCCACTGTCTATTGCTTTGTTGTTGTATTGCTCGACTTCTATATTTACAATGGCAGTAATCAGGCAAGAAAGATCCGGAATAGCTTGGGGAATGTTGTATTCCTTCTCCACTAAGGCTCTTTTCTTTCCTGCCTGCTTTACCTTGGCTACAATGAGCAAAATGGCACCTCCTTAAAATTAGATATACTCAGTCAAGTTCAGCTTTGCAAAGTCGCCCTAAAACAATAGAATTTAAGCGAGTTGAATGATGGTGGCTTAGTAAAACGTTTAAGGGACTAAGTATAAGGGCTTTTTTACATAAGCCTTTTTACAAAAAAAGCTGCAACCCACCTAACTTTAGTGGGCAACAGCTCTTGAATCTACTGATATTAATGTACTGGAACGGAAGCTCCAGTTTCTGCTCTGGCGATTTTCATCGCTTCCTTCCACGTGTCACGGAAATCACGGAGTAAGTCCCGGACCTCCATTAAAATCTCTACGTCTTTTTTGATGTTGGCATCAATCAGGCGGTTAAAAATATAATCATAAAGCGCCGCGAAATTTTTTGAAATTTCATAACTCTGATTGAGCGTAAGCTGAAATTCACGAATGATATCTTGAACACGAACGATCAATTGATTCGCTTTTTCAACTTGTTTGTTTTGAACGGCCTCAATGGCCTGATTGGTGAATTTCAATGCTCCTTCGTAGAGCATCAAAGTCAGCTCTTCTTTTGAAGCTGTATTTATAGCATTGGTTAAATAATTAGCATATGGATTTGCCGGCATCTTGGTACCTCCTGTTTAACCCAGAAAATTGGATTTTTCTAGATTCTTTGTAAATCAATGTTTTATCTTGCTTCGTCAACTAAAATTCCTACGAGCTCCCACATTTTAGCCAGGGCATCTAGTCTTTTTTCTGGTGGAAACTCTCGAACCACTTCATGTGTGCTCTTGTTCACTATTTTAATAATAACGGTATTGGTTTTTTTATGAACAATTCTTTGAATTTCATTATTGTTTTCATACAGCCGTTTGTTGGCAATCTCTATGGCTTTATCCAATAGTTCGTTCGTTTCTTTTTCAAGATCTTCCTGAGAACCCTTTGCTTCCGGCACTTTTGCTGAAGCTTCATGGCCTACGACCTCTAAGTCCGGCCCTTTGCCTATCCCTTCTGGCTTTTTGGTGGATTTAGCGTCTTTTGTGGGGTAATCAGGCTTTACATATTCAACAGCTAAGTTATTATTTGTAGCGCCTGTTTGCATGCTTATACCTCCCCGCTTCTTAGTTTCTTTTATCTATGATTCTGGCACCCTCTTGGAAATTGAGCTGATTATAAGCGTCTCTTGCCATCCGGCCCTGATTAATGTCTTTCAATCCAATTTTATAGAAGCGAACCAACTCTTCAGCCTTTTTGGCAGTGACGTGATTGCTTTCAACGATTTCTTTGACAAGTTGCTGCAACTCTGGGACCTCTTCTGGACTGAGTGGTAGAGCCTCCAGACTAAGTTTTATTTGATCTACGATGTTCTCACGCTCGGCAATCATTTGTATATAGGCTTCTGAAGTGCTGTCATGATCTTCTGAAATCGACATTGCCTTTGTGACCCGAAGGAAATCCAAAAGGTACGCTTTTCTTTCGGCTTTTAGGTCTTCTTCGCTACGTTCATCCAATTTTCTATCTATTACCATATAAAAACTTCCATTCTATAATCAAATGTAAATGACATACAAGTCATCATCCACCAAAAGCAGACGTTAGATAAGAAATCTGGCTGTTACTCTGGTTCACGCTTTGCTCCATCCTAGCGAACATAGCATAATAGTTGTTTTCCTTCCGAGCAAGAGCTTTCATCATTGCACTGATTCTCTCACTTTGGTCATCCATTTCCTTTGTCATCGTGTTGGTTAACTCAGAAACTATGTTTCCTCTGACACCAGCCTTTGCTGTAATCGTACCATCTCTACCGATGGCATCGGTAATCAAGTCATTCAAGCGCTCGGCTATACCTTCTTGCATCAAACGGGCAGTTCTGGTTTCTTTCTTTCCATAGGTGTAGCTGGAGGATTTTGTAAATAACTGCATGACTTGGTCGCCGTTTTCTTCAATTGCCTTTCTCAGCGCGTCTTCATCAATTTCTAATTTGCCCTTTTCATTATAAGAAGACGTGGTAGTAATACCAATTTGGTAAAGGCTAATCTTCTGACCGTTCGCTAACTCTACCGGTTGATAAAGATACGAGCGCATGGAGCTGGTGATGGAATTCAGAAGGCTGTCGCTATTCAGAAGGCCGGTTTTGGCCTTTTCCTCCCACTTGGTGATTTCATTTTCCTTCATGGCATTCTTTTCTTCATCGGTCAAGGGCTGATAGTATGAGTAGGTGCCGCTTTTCGGCCTTTTGGTGCTGGTTTCTTTATTGATAGAGCCGATCATTTCATTATAGGCAGTTACAAATTGCTTGATTAAGTCAAAGGTTTTCTCAGAGTTGGCAGCGACATCAATGACCACTGGATTGCCAGCGGTGGTTTCCTCGTTAACCCTAAAGGTTAAACCGCTGAAGGTGATTGTGTTTGTTTCCCGATAGATCGTGGTTCCAACGGTGTCTCCTTGGGTTTTGATGGTAAGCTCCGCATCCGAGGCAACGGATAAGCGTCCAGTAGCTACACTAGTGGCAGTAGTATTTATTTTGAGCTTCGATAATAGAAATCCATCTGTATCTGTAAAACGGATGGCATTAGCAGCCCCAGTGCTTTTCCCAGTGATGGTAAACTTTTCTTTGCTATTGTCATACCCTAAGCTGACATTTGCATTTGAGTTGTTCACCATATTCATAAGCTCTTGAACCTTCATATTCTTAGTAACCGTAAATTCAACATCATTAATGGTAAACTTTGCATCACCAGTTATTCCAAATACAGTGCCTAAAGTCGAGCTTAAATCTAGTCTGCTTGAAATGGCGCTTTCTATACCTAAAGCTTCAGAGGCGGAGATGGTTAAATTATGGTTTGCTTGGGTATTGAAAGCAATCTTGTCACCTGCAATAACCGTATATACCTTCTCCTTTTGAGTGCCGCCCACATTTTCAGTACCAAAGGCCGTTTTTAGTTTTGTATTCAACAGATTTTTAAATTGTACACCAGTAGTATCAGAGCTGACACTTGTTATCTCTGCATTGGTAAAATTCAAGGTCTTTGTTACGCCATCCAAGGTAAGGGTGATAGACTTGTCGTCGGAACTCAGAAGTTTGGACATAATGGTGCTTATGTCATTAACAGACGTAGGGGTATTGCCCACGCGTGCTGTTCCTTCATAGGAATCTGCCATGGCTATCTGTTTGACATCAATCGTATAGCGACTTCCAGGAGCGGCAGAGGTGCTTGAAACGGTTACTGCGTTGGATTCTTTACCGTTTTGCTTGACAGTTGTAGATCTGGATCCATAATTTCCCTCAGAGCGAATATTCGTAGCCGGATTTGAAAAGCTAAAAAATGTATTCTGAAACTTAGCGAGGCTGTCTGCATGATTTCGGTATGCATCCTGTTTCCATTGTGTAATTTGCCTGGTGGCTTTCAACCGATTAACCTTCATCCCCTCGGCCTTCATCAATTGCTGAACCATAGATTCAGTATCAATACCAGATAGGCCGGTAAAACGCATTGTGTTCGTATAAACTCCCATTTGTTTCCCTCCATTTATAAATTGCTGACAATAAGATTAAACAAAAAACAAAACGATCATAAAGGTGTTATTCAATCATCCTTGAAATTTTCTAAGTAGTATTTCACATTTAATATCGGATTATAAATAGATTTCTTTATGGTTTTTTCTTACTGCAAAGCCTTGTAGAAATGGATGGTGTGAAAATTCTGCGTATATGCGTTTTTTACATAAAAGTCAAAGGCCGCTGTACGAATGGAGCATAGCAAGGTAATGAGCTGTATACCCTCGACTTGGAGTCTTTGTTCAATAGCGGACAGCATTTGGCTTCCGATGCTTTTTCTCTGGAGGGATTGGGCAACAAAGATCTCCTTGATTTCATACTGAATGGTATCAAAATAATCGCTTCGCACGCCCAGACAGGCGCCTAAAAGCGTCTCGCCCTCATAATAAACAAAACCTCTGAACTTCGGCGTATGAAGCAGATCATCAAAGTAGCGTATGATCTTTTCTTTTTCCATCCACTGATAATTGAAGGGTTCGGAAGTAAATATTTCCACGTACAGGTCTACACAGGCATGAAGATCTTGGCTCTGATAGTTCTTAAGTACTTTTTCTTTTTCCATTTTTAGCCCCCTCCTTTTCAAGTTGCAGTGGTGTATATTTTTGTCAACAAATCATCAAGGCTAGCCTCTTTCAAACTAAATTCCTGTATGGTAACTTGTGTCATTAACTGTTGAAGAATTTGAGCAGAAGTATAGTGAGAGGGGTGATAGCTGAGGCTTTTTTTAAGGCCCCCCAACTCTCGAACTACAACCCCATCCAAACCTAGCTCTTCAGGCTGCAGGTGATCCGTGGTCGAAAACTCAATTACGCTGTCCTCAGAATACTTTTCCTTAAACAACCCGATCTCTCCATCATAGAGCAGCTTACCTTTGTCTATCAAAATGAGGCGATTACAGATCTCCTCAATGTCGTTCATATCGTGGGTAGTCAGGATCACCGTCACCTGTCTCTCTTGGTTGACCGCCTTAATAAAGCTACGAATGCTGCGCTTTGCTAGGACATCCAGTCCTATAGTGGGTTCGTCCAGGAAGACTACTTCTGGATTATGTAGTAAGGCAACAGCCAGCTCGGCTCGCATCTTTTGCCCCAAGGACAGCTGGCGAACCGGTCGGTCGATAAATTCAGCCATATCCAATTGCTTTGTATAAAATTCCACATTGTGCTTAAACAAGGTATCGTCTATCTTATACATTTTCTTGTACAACTGAAAGGTGTCCGACATAGGCAAGTCCCAATAGAGTTGGCTGCGCTGACCAAAAACAACTCCTATATGCATTGCATTGTCTCTCCGATTTTTGTGGGGAACGATGCCTCGCACCATAATATTTCCTTTGCTTGGAATCAAAATTCCAGTCAACATTTTGATCGTGGTGGACTTGCCCGCACCATTGGGGCCGATATAGCCTACCAATTCCCCCTTATTTACTGAAAAAGTAAGATCATCAACCGCCGTTTTAATACTGTTTTCCCTATGAAACAGTGATTTAAGCGTCTCGTAGAAGCCCGTTGTCTTTTTGTAAACAATGAAATCTTTACACAGATGCTCCGCTTCTATAATTGGAATAGGCATGCTTTTCTCTCCTTTTTTAGAATCTTTTTCAAGAGCCTGTACTGCTATAACTTTTCATTCCAAAGAAAAACAGCTTATAGCCTACACCAAAAAGCAAAAGCCCCACAAGAGGCGTACAATAAGCAAACCAAGGGAAGAACCCAAGATAATCACTTTTTTGGATAAAGATCTGAGAAGGGAAAAAATTGATGAAGGCCACAGGAAAAACAAAGGTCAAGAGGACTTGGATCCAACGATCATATATGGAGATCGGATAACGCACAAATCCATTAATGGCGCTTCGAAACTCTCCTAAGCCATCCACCTTGACCAACCAAAAGGCGGGTATGGCACAAAACATAAAAAGGGCAGCATGAACGAGAGCACCACCCAAGACCGTGAGCAGCAGGCAGAAAAGATTTAACAGGTTCAAAGGTATTTGCAAATTAACAATACAGACAACCATGGCGATGACCAAGGCAAAGAGATTCCCGAAATACCCATAGGAAAAATTCTTGCAAATCAAGTAGAAAAAAGGATTAACCGGTTTCGTGAGCATTTCATCAAACATGCCGTTTCTGATATGGTTTGGCAGCGAAGTAAAGGCGTGGTTCATAAAAAATCCGGCAAGCGCATAGGCGGTCGCATTCAGGGTATACAAAAACAGCATTTCATAGGCCGACCATCCAAGCACGGCGTCAAAGCGGAGCACCATCAGATAAATGATAATAAGATCGGCACCCCAACCCATCATTTTTGCAAGGGTCATAAGCCAAAACGCTTTTGGATACTCCACAGCGGACTTCATTTTAATCTTTACAAAATCCCAATAGATAGAAAATGACTCCATGCTCAACCCCCTTGTACGGTTATAACACGCTGTGCAAAGTGCCAGAGCAGTTTCTCAATCAGCAGCAAGATCACAAGCCAAAGCAGCTGCATCAAAACAATTTGGACATTCTGTTGGAAAGAGGTCTTACCAAGAAAAATATTGAGGGGTTCAAAAATAAAATACTTAAAGGGCAGGACATCGGCAATGATTTTCATAGATTTCGGATAAAACCAAAGGGGAATCATAGAACCAGAAAACAACTGCATAAACGAACCGATGACCCAACTGATATGAAAATTGGTTTTGGTCCAAAAGGAAGTTAAGCCCATGATATATTCCATAGTCGCATAAAGGACAAGGGCCAGCAGCAAGGAGATTAGAAAAAACAAGACAGCCGAAAAGCTAGGTGGAAGGCTAATCCCCCAGGCGAGGGCACCAACAAGAGTTAAAGGAATGGAATACCAAGTGACTTGGTACAGAACAGCACCAAGGCTATCAAAAACCGCGCACAATTTCAAATTAACTGGTCGAATAAAGTCAATACTCACATTTCCACTGGTACTACGATCAGCCACGTAACCACTCACATTAAGCCTAACCAGCGTAGACACCAGCTGAGACACGAGCAAGTATGTAATCATTTCCGTTTTTGTTACGCCATCCACATCGGATCTTCCGTGGTACAAAGCCGACCAGACACTCACCGAAACAAACAGTCTAATAAAAGCCACAAGAATAAGGATTACCGTATTCGCGCGATACGAAAACTGCTCCTGGAATCGTTTTTTAAGGAACTCAAGATACATATATCCTCCTTAAAACAAAACCTAAGACCTAAAACCTTGGGGGAAGGAAGGGAAAAACTTTTTCAAACGGCGAAAAAGTTTTTCCCTTCCTTCCCCCAAACCCCCATCCATCCCTTTTCCAAAAACCGGACAGGGGTTGGGGTTATAAGATTGTGAGAATTTAGAAAGAGCTCTTAAAGGCCGGAAGTAGGGAGGCAAAAAGATTATACAGACTTTTGAATAATAAAAAAAGGAAAAACTCGTTTGTTTCGTGTTAAAGTTTTTCCTCACTCTTCAAAAATAAAATCCCTCTTGCAAAAGCCATCATATACTCAGTCTCTTAAACATTTACCAAGTCGCCATCATTCAACTCGCTTAAATTCTATTGTTTTGGGCGGCGACTTTGCAAAGCTGAACGTGGCTGAGTATATTATAATGTTTTAGAGCGATGAGACGAAACCCATTCCCGGCTTTTTTGAAGGGTGGACAAGGGGGGTTGGGGGAAAGGGGAGGGAAACTTTTTTCGCCGTTTGAAAAAAGTTTCCCTCCCCTTTCCCCCAAGGTCTTTTCTTTAGCCTTAGGTTTTATTTCTTAATCTGTCCCGACTTAATCAAAGGATATGAACTAACCTCTATCCGTACTAAAGCCCTTCGTAAAGCCAAAGAGGCTCGCTGTACATCCAGCTCGCCACTGTTTTCATTCATGCGGCGCTCAGCTCGCTCTTTGGCCGCTTCGGCTCGCTTGATGTCGATTTCGTCGGGCCATTCGGCTGAGTCTGATAAGATCGTTACACAGTCCGGCCGAATCTCCGCAAAACCGCCCAGTACAGCCATCATGCGCTCCTTGGCGTTCTCCTCGGCGCTTTCGTCAAATATCCGTAGCGCACCCATGGATAAAGTGGTGGTAAGCGGGATGTGCCCTGCCATAACCCCCAGGTCTCCTTCCGAGGCTCGCATGATGATCATGTCTACTTCCTTGTCAAATAGTTTCCGCGTGGGAGAAACAACACGCAATCTTAATCTTGCCATGTTTTATCACCCCTGATGGTAACGTTTTAACACGTCGTCAATGGTGCCCGCATTCAAGAAGGCGCCTTCCGGTATTTCGTCATGCCGTCCTTCCAGTATTTCCTTAAAGCCCCGTATGGTCTCGTTGACCGGTACGTAGCGTCCTTCGATGGAGGTGAACTTTTCTGCAACGAAGAATGGCTGAGATAAGAATCTCTGTACCTTCCGGGCCCGGTTTACGATCAGCTTGTCGTTCTCAGAAAGCTCATCCATGCCCAAAATGGCTATGATATCTTGTAGTTCCTTGTACCGCTGTAAGATGCTTTGTACTTCCCGCGCAACCTGATAGTGCTCCTGACCCAAAATGTGAGGATCCAAAATACGAGAATTGGAATCCAAAGGATCAATCGCCGGATAAATACCCAACTCCACGATGGAACGGGATAATACCGTAGACGCATCCAAGTGGGCAAAGGTGGTGGCCGGTGCCGGGTCAGTCAAGTCTTCTGCCGGTACGAATACAGCTTGTACGGAGGTAATGGAGCCCTTTTTAGTGGAGGTGATCCGCTCTTGAAGTGCACCCAACTCTGTTGCCAAGGTGGGTTGATAACCTACTGCGGAGGGCATACGGCCTAAAAGAGCCGAAACTTCCGAACCCGCCTGTACAAAACGGAAGATGTTGTCAATGAATAAGAGTACGTCCTGTCCGGCTACGTCGCGGAAGTATTCCGCCATCGTCAAGCCGGTCAAGGCAATCCGCATTCTGGCTCCGGGAGGCTCGTTCATCTGCCCGAAAACAAGAGCGGTCTTTTCAATAACGCCGGAATCCGACATGTCGCTGTACAGATCCTTCCCTTCACGGGTACGCTCGCCTACCCCTGAGAATACGGAGTAACCGCCGTGCTCTGTGGCAATGTTTCGAATCAGTTCCATGATCAAAACCGTCTTACCTACACCGGCACCGCCGAACAAACCGATCTTACCGCCCTTTGAATAGGGGCAAAGCAAGTCAATGGCTTTGATACCGGTTTCTAGCATTTCGGTAGAGGTGGCTTGATCTGAGAAGGCCGGAGCCTTTCTGTGTATGGACCATTTTTCCTTGGTCTTTGGATCGGGCTTGTTGTCGATCGCTCTTCCCAAAACGTTAAACAGTCTGCCCAAGGTTTCGTTTCCGACCGGAACAGAAATAGGCGCTCCGGTGTCGACGACTTCCATGCCCCGGACAAGTCCGTCTGTGGAGGACATCGCAATACAACGTACCACATCGTCTCCCAGATGCTGCATGACCTCAACAATCAAGGATTCATTTTTGTCTCTTTTTATTTCAAGCGCGGTATAAAGCTGGGGAAGGCTGCCTTCAAACCGAACATCCAATACAGCGCCGATTACTTGTATGATTTTGCCAACATTTTGTTTGGCCAAATTGTTTCACTCCCTTGCACTCTATCTGAATCCGACACGCATCAAAAGCATACGCGGCGGAAGCTTGGCCTCGCAACGGTTCAACGGATACCGTCTCTCAGCTCTTAGTCTACTGCATTGGCGCCGCTTACAATTTCGTTGATCTCCTGCGTGATGACGCTTTGACGGACTCGATTGAACTTGATTGTAAGCTTTTCGATCATTTCTTCGGCGTTTTCCGTAGCGGAGTCCATGCTGGTCATTCGAGCACCCTGCTCACAGGCTGCAGATTCAACCAAGGCTCCAAAAATCACCGTGTTCAAATATTTTGGTATGACCACATCTAGTACGGCTTCCTCGCTGGGCTCGTAGCTCATCAGCGTACTGCCCGAAGCGACATTGTTCTGGTCTGTGGTTTTATTTTCAGTTTCCTTAAACTCGCCGGTGTCAACAGGTAGGATTTTAACTACCTTGGGAAAATAAGAAATGGCAGACTTAAATTCCGTGTAGGCCAAGTAAACCTCATCCACCTCACCCTTTGTAAACAGTGACAGCACCAACTGACCGATTTCGCAGGCATCTTCGTAGAAGGGCTTTTCAGAAATTCCCTGATAGCTTCTGACGATGTTTTTATTGCGTCTTTTGAAATAATCCTTTGCCTTGTTCCCAATGACGATCATGGAAGCAGAAGCCTTTGTGTTTATCAGCTTCAGCGCTTCCCTAGAGACGTTGGTGTTGTAGCCGCCGCAGAGGCCTCGGTCGCCGGTGACGACGATGACAGCCGTGTTACGGACGGGTCGCTCCTCCAGATAGGGGTGGGTGATTCCCTTCGAATTGTTGACAATACTGGCAATCACTCGCCTTGTTTCATTAAAAAACGGCCTTGTGTCCTCCATCTTGGACTTAGCCCTTTGTAACTTAGAAGCGGCAACAAGGTTCATAGCTTTCGTGATTTGCTTTGTGCTTCCGACGCTTTTAATTCTGCGCTTTATGCTACGGGTTGATGCCATACTGACCCTCCAAGTTTAAAATTTATATTCTCTTTTAAAGCTATCAATGGCTGACCGAATCTTTGCTTCCGTTTCCTTGCTCAGCTCCTTGGTTTCCCGTATGGTGGTCAAAATGTCGCTGTGCTTGGTATCGAAGTAATTTAAGAACTCAGCCTCAAATTCAAGTACCTTTTCAACATGAACATCCGTCAGGTATTTATTGGTGACGGCAAAAAGGATGAGTACCTCCTGCTCTACGGAAAGGGGCTTGTATTGGGGTTGCTTTAAGATTTCAACGATGCGTTCGCCCTGTTTCAGACGCTCCAAGGTATCCTTATCCAGGTCGGAGCCGAACTGAGCGAAGGCGGCAAGCTCACGATATTGTGCCAACTCCATACGGATGGGGCCTGCAATCTTTTTCATGGCTTTGATTTGGGCAGTTCCACCAACACGGGAAACAGAAAGTCCGGGGTTGATGGCGGGACGAATACCGGCGTTGAAAAGCTCGGTTTCCACGTAAATCTGCCCGTCGGTAATGGAAATAACATTAGTAGGGATGTAGGAGAGGTCGCCGGCTTGGGTTTCGATGATGGGCAGGGCGGTAATGGAGCCGCCGCCGTAGGCTTCCTCGACTCTTGCGGAGCGTTCCAGCAAGCGGGAGTGAAGGTAGAAAACATCACCCGGATAGGCTTCACGGCCTGGTGGCCTCCGAAGTAACAGAGACATGGCTCTGTAGGCAACGGCGTGCTTACTTAAGTCGTCATAGACGATCAAAACATCCTTGCCCTTTTCCATCCATTCCTCGCCGATGGCGCAGCCGGTATAAGGTGCAATATATTGAAGGGGAGCAGTTTCGCTGGCGCTGGCGCTGACAACGGTGCTGTAATCCATCGCGCCGTGATCCTCCAGGGTTTTTACAATACGGGCAACGGTAGAAGCCTTCTGACCGATGGCCACGTAAATGCAGTAAACGCCCTTGCCTTTTTGATTAATGATGGTATCAATACAAATGGCGGTTTTGCCGGTTTGGCGGTCGCCAATGATCAATTCACGCTGACCCCGCCCAATGGGTACCATGGCGTCAATGGCCTTGATACCGGTTTGAAGGGGGACATTTACTTCTTTACGGGCAATAACACCCGGTGCGATCCGTTCAATGGGACGGGTTTTGCTGGTATTAATAGGGCCTTTTTGGTCGATGGGGCGCCCCAAGGCGTCCACAACTCTTCCAATCATGGCATCACCCACGGGAACCTCGGCTATTCTTTTTGTCAGCTTCACCATGTCGCCTTCTTTAATTCCATCGTCGGAGCCCAAGAGAACAACACCGATATTATCTTCCTCCAGGTTCAAGGCCATTCCGAAGACACCGTTTTGGAACTCCAGAAGCTCGCCGCTCATGGCGTTGGCAAGCCCATAAACACGTGCGATACCATCCCCAACCTGTATAACCGTACCCACTTCGGAAACATCCAGCTTGTGAGTATACCCTTCAATCTGTTTCTTTAAAACAGAACTAATTTCCTCAGGTCTGAGATTCATTGATTTACCCCTTTGCTATAAGAATTTAAGCCAACTGCACTTAAGCCAACTGGACTTCTTGCAGTCTTTTTTTCAACTCCTGCAGCTGTTTTTGTATGGTAGCGTCCAGAACAAGGCCGTCCACCTGTATACACAGCCCGCCGATTAAGTCCTTGTCAATCATGGTTTCGATTTCAACCTGTTTTTTCAGCTTGACTTGAAGACTGGCACGAATTTTGTCCAGCTGGGTGCTGGAGAGGGGCACGGCACTTTTGACAACGGCCTTTGTAATCCCCTTGTGCTCACGGCACAGTTTGATAAAAGCCTCACAAACGTCTATCAGCTCGGCTTCCCTGTTTTTATTTAAAAGAATAGAAAAAAGTCCCAATATTGCATCCAAAACCTTGCCTTTTAAGGCGGTTTCTAGGAATTCCATTTTTTGAATGGAGCTGATTTGAGGATGGAAAATGAATTTTTGCATTTCGCTTTGCCCGAAGACCTCTTTAATGAGGATCATTTCACTCAGCAAGGTGTCAAGGTACGTTTCTGCGTCTTTCTTTTGATCCAGGGCCAAGTCAAATAGAGACTTGGCATAGCGGTTTGCAATTAGCTGACCCATTCTTTCGCCCCCAAATCTGCAATGACTTCATCAAGCAGCTTGTTCTGCGTTTTTTCGTCCATTTTGGCATTAACAAAACGGCTAGCCATTAGGCTAGATAGCGAGATGATTTGATTCTTCATATCGTCCTTAGCCTTTTCCTGCTCACGTTGAATATCAAGCAGGGCGCGCTCTTTTAAAATTCTGGCTTCTTCCTTGGCAGCGTTCACAATTTGAATTTCCTTCTCAGTGGCCTGCGCCTTAGCAGAGGTCAAAATTTCATTTCTTTCCTTTTCAATGTTTTTCAGCTTGTTTTCATAGGTTTCCTTTAAAGCCTTGGCTTCATTAAAGTCCGCCTCCGCAGAATCCAGTTGGGATTTAATGCGGTCAGAACGGTTCTGCATGAAGTTTTTAATCGGGTTATACAACACCTTGGCCATGACAAAGATGATAATCAAGGTGTTGGCAATTTGAATGCCCCAGTTAATTAAAAAAGGCAAGTCAAAACCTAATATTCTATCTAAAGCTTCCAAAAACTTTCAACTCCTTTCTTCAAAAGGTAATAGAGCTAACCTGTCCTTATACCTTTGAATAGAAAGGATTGGCGAAAAGAAGAATAATCGCAACAACCAGACCGTAAATACCGGTAGTTTCCGCAACGGCGGCACCGACGAGCATGGTAGACATGATGGTACCTCTGGCCTCGGGCTGACGTCCTACGGCTTCTGCACCTTTACCGGCTGCGTAACCCTGACCGATACCCGTACCAATACCGGAAGTAACGGCAATGCCGGCACCAATGGCTGAACAACCTAAAACAAAAGCTTGATTACTAATTCCTTGCATGTGAGTTCCTCCTTAAATTTTAACTATTTTATTATGTTGAAAATATACTCAGTCCTATTCAGCTCTACAAAACCGACAGCTAAAACAATTAAAATGATTAATGATTGACGACGGATTGGCAAATGCCGAAGGGACTGAGCATTGATCAATCAGGAATTTTTTCCCTGATGAATGTCATGCTCAAAATACAGAAAATGAAGGATTGCAGGCACCCGGAGAACACGTCAAAGTAGACATGAAGCGCGGCTGGGATGCCGAATTTCATGAAAATAGGAAAGGATGCATACACCAGTCCCATGATAATCAGTCCGCCCAAGATGTTACCAAAAAGACGGAAGCTCAAGGAAATGGGCTTTGCAAGCTCACCGATTACATTCAGCGGCATGAAAAGAGGATTGGGGTCCAGATAGCCCTTGAAGTAAGCGCCCTTACCTTTCACCATCCCCATAAAGTGGATGATTAGGAAGGTAGAGATGCCGAAGGTTGCGGTGGTAGCCAGGTCTGCCGTGGGGGGTCGGAGACCCACAAGGCCGCTTAAGTTCGCGCAGAGGATAAAGGCAAAGAGACCAAAGAACCACTTGGAAAAATAGAGGCAGTCCTCACCCATGTTGGAGCTAACAAAATTATCCATCGTCTCGACGATGAGTTCGGCAAAATTTTGCAGTCCTTTTGGGGTTTTGTTAAAGTTTTTGATTTTGGAACGGATGAAGAGACTGAAGATGGTTAAGAAAATCATAATTACCCATGTGTTAAAAATCGTCTCTGTAATCCAGATAGGCACTCCATAAATCTCAAACGAGAACAATACCCGGTTGTTAAACTCCATTTTTTTCATCAACTCCTTTTTTGTTTAAAATAAAACTGACACCATAGGAAGCAATTTGCAGGGAAATTAATCCAACGATGTCTCCTATTAGACTAACGTAAGAGTAAAGAGCCGCGGCAGCCAGCATGA
>CAZSXS010000072.1:0-19623 GCA_964611385.1 uncultured Defluviitaleaceae bacterium | reverse complement strand
GACATTTGCGATTGATTTTATTGTAGTAGATTTTATGTCATACCATTTTGTTTAACGGATGGATTTGCGGAGGTTTTTATGCTGAACACTCTTTTGAACAAGGTATTCTTTTATAGCTTTTTTTACTTTAGCTTTAGCTATTATTTTAGCTTTAGCTTTTTTTGCTGTAAAAAAACATCTGTCAAAAGAGTCCCCTTCCAACTAAATCCTGCAATCAGCTTTCAATCAGCTTGCCCGCTTGCGGCAGACTAATCATCATAAAACAGATTGATAAAAATTGGATTTGTTAAAACTTGGAGAGTTCGTTTTTGACGGGCTCTCTTTTTTTATACTTTTATTTCTACTGGAGGCAAGTATGACGATTTCGATTATAGGGCTTGGGCTTATGGGTGGCTCCCTGGCTTTTGCTCTGAGAGGCTTTAAAAATGCCCGAATTCTTGGGGTGGAAAAGGATGCTTTAACAGCGGAAAAAGCACTGGCTGCCGGTGCCGTAGATGAGGTGCTTCCCATGCGTGAGGCCGTTGCAGCTTCGGATTTGGTGGTGTTTTGCGTTTATCCACATGTGCTCCTTGAATTGATCTCCAATCATTTACCTTATTTTAAAAAAGGTGCGGTTGTGACGGATATTTGCGGTGTGAAGACGGGGCTTTATTCAGCTATTTCTGAACTTGCTCCCATGAACTTTGAATATGTGGGGATTCATCCCATGGCCGGTAAAGAAGTTGAAGGCTTTGATAATGCTACTGGTGAGTTATTTCGGAATACTGGGTTTATCATTGTGCCACTGACGGATGATCATTTGTCTGCCGATCACTTGATTAAGGAGTGCTTGGCTATGGATCACTTGCCTGCTGACCGCTTGGTTAATGATCACTTGGCTGACGATCACTTGGCTAAGAATCACTCGGCTAAGAATCACTTGCCCGCTGATCACCTGCCAAATAATCAGCAGAGCGAAAGGGGTATTTCACTGCTGAAGGAACTGGCTGAATACATAGGGGTGGCTAGGATTGCGGTCGCCGGGCCGACTTTACATGATGAAATCATTGCCTATACCAGTGATCTAATGCATATTTCGGCAGCCATGCTCTGTGTGGATCAACGTATGGTGAACCGGGCATTTACTGCCGGCGCGTATCGGGATTGCACTCGGATTGCCAATATCAATCCGGGGCTTTGGACAGAGCTGCTTTTGGATAACCGTTCTTTTGTTTTGGGACATCTGGATAACTACATCAAGAATCTGGAGAAAGTCAAAACCTGCTTAGCTGAGGAAGACCGGGAAGGTCTCTATCAGCTTTTGGACACGGCAGGAAAAAATAAGAGGGAGATGTTAAAACTATGAAGAAACTGCATGTCACCTTGCCAGAGGAAACATCCTTAGAATATGACATTTTAATCGAAAATGGAATTCTGGATCAGGCCGGTGAGCTGATTCGGCAAAGCTTGAATAAACCAGGTGCAAAGCCGATAAACCGCTTGGCCTTGATTAGCGACGAGACGGTTTATGCCTTATATGGAAAGCGTTTAGAGGCCTCACTTTCAAAAGCTGGTCTTTCTTATGAAACCTTGATTATGCCTCCTGGGGAATATAGCAAATCGATTCTGGCTTTGACGGAGGTTTACAGCTTTTTTGCTGAGAATACCATGACCAGAGCCGACATGGCTTTGGCCTTTGGTGGCGGTGTCATTGGCGACTTGGTTGGTTTTTCTGCCGCTACATACATGCGGGGTATTCCTTTCGTTCAGATTCCGACCACTCTCTTAGCGCAAGTGGACTCCAGCATAGGCGGAAAGACTGCTATCAATCTGAAGCAGGGGAAAAACTTAGTCGGCGCTTTTAATCAACCTTCCTTGGTACTGTCCGATCCAAAGTTGCTCGAAACTTTGTCGGACAGGGAGTTCGCCTGTGGCATGGCTGAGGTGGTTAAGTATGCGGCCATTTCCTCCTATGACTTATTAGAAATCCTGGAAAAAAATGATACTCGCCAAAAGGCTTCTGTCTGCATGGAGGAGATAATCACCCTATGCTGTGAAATGAAGCGGAAGCTGGTGGAGATGGACCCCTATGATAAAAAGGAACGCAGGCTGCTTAATTTTGGTCATACCTTTGGGCATGCCATTGAAAAGTTTTTTGATTATTCAACCTTTAATCATGGAGAAGCCATTTCCATGGGTATGAAGCTTGCTCTCTTACTGGCTGAAAGGCTTGGCCTTGGCCCCTATGAGGAAAGAATAGTTAAGCTGCTTGAAGGCTTTGGGCTGCCGGTGCATCAGAAATTCAATGCCCAATCCTTGCTTCCTCTTTTGGGGCTGGACAAAAAAGCTATGGGAAAAGAGTTGAACTTTGTCTTTGTTCGAGAAATCGGAGATTCTTTTGTACATTCGATTTCTGCTGAGGCATTGAATGAAGTCGTAGATGAGAACTTTGTTAAATGATGAAAAAGTATTGATGGGAGGCAATCATGAAAATTAATCAATTTCCTTTCGGAGAAGTTAAAATTCCAATCTCAAAGAGTATTGGTCATAGGGTAATTATTTGCTCGGCACTGGCCGGAGGACAACTTCATTTGGATAAGCTTGCGCTTTCCTTGGATTTACAGGCCACTAAAAGTTGTTGTGAGCAGTTGATCCATTTATCTACAGCGCTTTCGAAGGAACATGTAGGAAGCACTGGGGCGACCCAAGAAAATGCGTTAAACGTTCCTACCTTCAACTGCGGTGAATCTGGCTCCACCTTGCGCTTTATGATTCCACTTGTGCTGGCTCTTTGCAAGGGAGCAGACTTTACAGGGCAGGGGCGCTTGTTAGATCGACCTCTTGACCAATATGAGGAGATTTTTAAGAACAAGGGCGTTGAAATGTGTGCCGACAAGGACAAAATAAAAGTTCGGGGAGAGTTGAAAAGCGGTGTGTATGAACTGCGGGGAGATGTTAGCTCCCAGTTTGTTACGGGGCTTTTGCTTTCCTTGCCTCTGGTGAAGGGAGACAGCGAAATCCGTCTGACTACGCCCCTTCAATCGAAGGGTTATGTGGACTTGACCTTGTCTGTAATGAAAGATTTTGGAATAGAGATAAACCGAAAATCGGATGAATGCTACCTAATTCAAGGTGGACAGCACTATCGTCATAGCAAAGCGGATATCAAAATAGAATCCGATTTTTCCCAGGCCGCTTTCTTTCTGGTGACCTCAGCCCTTGGCTGCAATGTGTGGTGTAAGGGGCTGAACCTCAACTCACAGCAAGGCGACAGGGTGATTTTGGATATCCTGCAAGCTTGCGGAGCTACCATTACCAAGGCTCCCAACGGGGCTATCCGAGCTGTTGCTCATCAGCTGCATGCAACGGATGTGGATGTCTCCCAGTGTCCCGACTTGGTGCCTCCTTTGGTCGCCTTGCTTGCCTTCTGTGAAGGAGAAAGCCGGATTTATAATGCCGGAAGACTTCGAATGAAGGAAAGCGACCGCCTCAGTGCCTGTGTGTCTGAGTTTGGCAAAATGGGGGTACAAATTACAGAAGGCGATGATTACTTGATCATTCGAGGGTCTCAGTCTTTGAAGGTACCAGTAGATGTGGTTCAATTGGATTCACACAATGACCATCGGATTGCTATGGGGGTAGCTGTTGCGGCTTATCGATCAAAAAATCAAATTGAACTTTCTGGCGAAGCAGCGGTAAACAAGTCTTACCCAAGCTTTTGGCAGGATTTTTGCAAGGATGACTATACACCAAGGAGCGAAGCGAATGAATACTTGGGGTGAAAAAATAAAACTATCCATCTTTGGGGAATCCCACGGGGAGGCCATCGGCATTGTGATTGACGGACTGCCTCCGGGTTTTCTCATTGATTTTTCTGAGGTAGAAAAGGAAATGAAGCGCCGGGCGCCTGGGGATGGGAAAATATCCACAGCCCGAAAGGAAGCAGATCAAGTTGAAATTGTTAGCGGGCTAATGAACGGGAGAACCACCGGAGCGCCCCTATGCGGGTTGATTAGAAATACTGACACCCGTTCCGGGGACTACAGTCGGCTGCCCAGACCCGGTCATGCAGACTATACAGCTTTTGTGAAATACAAGGGCTTCAACGATTATCGGGGGGGTGGGCATTTCTCCGGCCGAATTACGGCACCCTTGACCTTTGCCGGTAGCCTTGCTAAGCAATTGCTTAAGGAAAAAGGGATAGTCATTGGTTCCAATGTCCGACAGCTTGGGCTGGTAAAGGGCAAGAGCGTTTATGACGAGGGCGTTCAAGCGGAGACTTTACTTTTTAATGAAGAAAAACTGACGGAGGCAATGAGAGAAGAAATTCTGAATGCCAAGAGCAACGAAAGCTCTGTTGGAGGCACAGTTGAGCTTGTGGCTCTTTCTGTTCCGGTGGGCTTGGGTTCACCCTTTTTTGGATCTGTGGAAAGCAAAATATCTTCCATGCTGTTTTCCATACCGGCGGTGAAGGGCGTGGAGTTTGGGAGAGGCTTTTCCTTCTCCTCCCTGTACGGTCATGAGGCCAATGACCAGCTCTATTCCGAAGGGGAGTGCATAAAAACCTACAGCAACAATAATGGCGGGATTATCGGCGGGATAACAAACGGCTCCCCACTGGTGGCCAGCGTAGCCATCAAGCCAACCCCCTCCATTTCCAGGGAGCAAAAGACCGTCGACCTGGATACACTGGAAAACACAACGCTTCGAGTTCAAGGGCGTCACGACCCCTGTATTGTTCATCGAGCCTTAGTCGTACTGGAAGGCGCTTTAGCGCTGTGCCTTTGGGATCTGCTATGAAAAACATCGTACTGATTGGGCTTTCGGGCTCCGGAAAAACAACCATAGGCAGACTTTTGGCAAGAGACTTGTGCCGTGTGTTCGTGGACATGGACAGTAAAATTGAAAAAAGCCAAGGCATGAGCATTAACGAAATTTTTCAGAAGGGCTTGGACTTTCGAGAGATGGAGAGAGAACTGGCCAAGGAAATCTCCAGCTATAAGGGCGCTGTTATTTCCACCGGTGGAGGGATTATTTTACAGGAAGGGAACATTCGGAACCTCCGAAAAAATGGAATCCTGATTTTTATCAACCGACCCTTGCCTCTTCTGGAGAAAGATATCGCCATTGAAAACAGACCCCTGCTGGATAAAAAAGGCCGAATCTTGGAGCTGCATCGGCAGAGAATATACTTATATCGAAAGTACGCAGACTTTGAGGTTCTGAATGACCAGGTGTTTGATGAACAACTCTTGCGTGGGCACTTATCAGCAAATGGGCACTTGTCAACGAAGGGGCATTTGCAGGAGCTAATAGCGCTGCAAACGATTAAAAAGCTTGTAAAAACGGATTTTACTACTGATACTCCAAAAAAGCGGAGCTTTGCAGTGATTGGCTCTCCCATTGCTCACAGCCTTTCTCCCAAAATTCATCGGGCTGTCTTTCAAAGATTGGGCTATGACTTTGACTATGACCTCGCCGAAGTCAAAAAGGAAGGACTTGAACATTGGCTTGCCAAAGTTCGGGGGCAGGGGATTTGCGGCTTCAATGCAACCATGCCCCTAAAGGTCAATATTATTCCTATGCTGGATTCCATTCAGGAGGAGGCTCGACTTTATCACTCGGTCAATACGGTTGTAAACCGAGAAGGGCGCTTGCAGGGGTATTCCACCGATGCGGACGGCTTCTTGCTCTCGGTTCGGGAGCGGTGTAAGCTGGATCAGATCTTGATTCTTGGGGCCGGTGGGGTGGTCAATACCCTCGCTATGAAGCTTTGCCTGGAGAGTGCCGGTAAAATCAAGATCTTAAACCGAACACCGGAACATGCGGAGGCTGTTTGCAAAAAAGTTGGCGACGATTTAAAAAAGGCTTCAAGTCTATCGCTTACAAAAGCCGAATACGGCTCACTGACAACGGAAGCAATCAAAAAACATTGTCAGGGCACAAGCTTGCTGATCAACGCAACGCCCTTGGGCATGGAAGGCTGCAAGGGAGACTTTGAGGATTTTAGCTTCTTGGATCGCTTGCCTAAGGAGGCCCTAGTTTGCGATCTGATCTATGCACCGGCAAAAACCACACTTTTACGGGAAGCTGAAAAGCGTGGCCTGAAAATTTTGAACGGCTTGGGGATGCTCATTTATCAAGCCTTGCTTGCCGACCAGCATTTTCTGGATTTAGAGTTTGATATGAAGCAAATGTATGAACATGTGCAGGGCTTGTTTTAATTGTACAAAAGGCTTGCTTAAATAAGATATAATGGAGGATTTATCATGATTATTGTTTTAAAACCCAATGCGGACGAGGCTGCTATCAATCGGCTCCGTTTAGAAATACAAAAAAGAGGACTTATCGCTCAGGAAATTCGGGGCGAAAGCACCACGATGATCGGACTTGCTGGGGATACCTCCAGTGTTTCGCCGGAAGAATTTACCCGCCTTGATGTGGTGGAGTCTGTGAAAAAAATCCGTGAACCTTACAAGCTCGCCGGAAGACGCTTTCATCCGGAGGATACGGTCGTGGATGTGGGCGGCAGAAAAATCGGTGGGGGAAACTTTGCCGTTATCGCGGGCCCTTGCTCGGTGGAAAGCGAAGAGCAGATTCTTTCAATTTCTCGAGACGTGAATCGCTTTGGAGCCACCTTCCTGCGCGGCGGTGCTTTTAAGCCTCGTACCTCTCCTTATGCCTTTCATGGTCTTGGCCTTGACGGGTTAGAGCTTTTGAAAATCGCTCGCCAGAAGACAGGCTTGCCCATCGTTACGGAGCTTTTGTCCCCTGAGCATCTGGAGATTTTTGAGCGGGACGTGGATGTAATCCAGATCGGTGCCCGAAATATGCAAAATTTTTCGCTCTTACGGGAAGTAGGGAAGCTGAAAAAGCCTGTTTTGTTAAAGCGTGGGCTTTCCTGTACCATAGACGAAATGCTGATGGCTGCTGAATATGTTATGGCTGGGGGCAGCAATGATGTAATTCTTTGCGAACGGGGTATTCGTACCTTTGAGACTGCCACAAGAAACACCCTTGACCTGTCTGCTGTGCCTGTTTTACAACAAAAGTCCCACCTTCCGGTCATCGTTGATCCATCGCATGGTACTGGGTACTGGCATTTGGTTGAGCCTATGTCCTTGGCGGCGGTGGCTTGTGGTGCAGACGGCCTGATTATCGAGGTTCATAACCAGCCCGAATACGCTCTTTGTGATGGGCAGCAAAGCATCACGCCAGAGTATTTCCATAATTTAATGAAGAAAGTCAATCGGGTCTACGAAGCTTTACACAACAACGATAAATAATAAGGGAGTGTTTTTATTATGGACTATAAAGAAAAGTTAGCGCAGATCAGACAGGAAGTTGATCAAGTTGATGCGGAAATCATAAAAGCGTTTCAAAAGCGCATGGAGCTAAGCGATCGGATTGCAGACGTGAAGGTGTCTGGAAATATTTCCATTTCCGATGAAAATAGAGAGCAAATCGTTGTTGATAAGGCCCTTGAAATGCTGAACGAGGAGTTAAGGGGAGAAGGGGAAATCCTTATGCGCACTCTTATCGCCCTATCCAAGTCCAGGCAAAGAAAGCGCATCATAGATATAAACGATGAACTTTTGCCAGAATCGAAAGAGCTACCTGTTACCGAAGGTTTGGCTGTTGCCTTCCAAGGCGTCAAGGGCGCTTGGGGCGAACAGGCCGCTATGCAGCTGTTCAAGGGATCAGAGCTTCAAAACCTTGACAGCTTTGAAGATGTGTTCAAAGCGGTGAAGGAAAAGAAAGTTCGCTATGGCGTTGTGCCCATTGAGAACTCCCAAACCGGAGCAATCGGAGAGGTCTATGACCTTTTGAGAAAATACGGCTGCTACATTGTGGGTCAAACCTGGGTCGATGTGAAGCATTGCCTGATGGCCAGCCCTGGCACAAAGCTGACGGATATCCGTGAAGTCATGTCCCATCCGGAGGGCTTTAAACAGTGCTATGAATTTTTAAAGACAAAGGCCTGGGACTTAACGGCTTGCAGAAATACCGCTATGGCAGCGGAGGCTGTTGCCGCGCTGAAAGACAACCGCTCAGCCGCGATTGGTTCTGAACGGGCAGCCATGCTCAATGGCTTGGAAGTCATCGCAACAGGTATCGCCGCGGGCACGAACAAAACCCGCTTTATTTCAATCGCCAATGCGCCTGAGTATGATGCTAGCTGTGATATCGTCAGCATATCCTTCGTGACCACCCACAGAAGCGGTGCCTTGTGTGATGTGATGTTCCCCATCCGAGCTTACAAGGTGAATCTGTCTCGAATCGAATCCCGCCCCATGGGAGAAGGAAAGTACTGCTTCTTTGCCGACCTGCAAGGGAATATTCAGGACGAAAACCTCAAGGCCGCCATCCTACAGGCCAGTGCCAACAGTCTTTATCTGGAAGTCCTGGGCTGTTATAAGCAAGGATAATTGCGTTAGCGATTATGCTCAGTACCCCCAACCAACTTTTGAGAAAGAAAGGGTTGGGGGTTTTATTTTGTAAAGGAGGAAAATGATGTTTTCAATAAAAAGAGTAAATAGTGGAGGGATTATCCCAGTATACCGTTGCCCTGCTGCTTGTCGCCATTGTCTTTATAACTGTTCGAATCATTCAAACGGTGATTACTGTACCAAGGAACAAGCTGAAAGCCTTTGTTCTTCTTTGGAGAGCTTGGGTTGTGGTTCCGCACACGTTGGAGGTGGGGAACCTTTTTTAAATTTTGAACGCCTTTTGGAACTGCTAACCTGCATGGGGAAGCATCGTATTCAAGTGGATTACATTGAAACAAATGCCGCCTGGTGTGCCAAAACTTTGTCGGACGAAAAAATCATCCACATGCTATCGGAGCTTAAAAGAAGAGGTGCTTCTTGTCTTTTGATTTCTGTTGATCCTTTTCATGTGGAGTTTGTCCCCCTTGCCAAGCCCATACGCCTTATCAATCTCTGTCGTAAGGCTGGGATGGATTATTTCGTGTGGAAGGAGGGATACCTGCGGACACTTTCCGGCTTGGATCAGGAAAAGACATATAGCCGGGAAGAACTTGAAGCAATCTTGGGGAAGGATTACATTCTTGAAACAGCCAAACAGTATGGCCTGACTGTAAACGGCAGAGCCTTGAAGATCGCAAGGGAGTTTTCCGAAAGGAAACCGCACCTCAGCTTCAAAAACACCGCTGCTTGTAGCTGTCTGCTAAACGTAAATCACTACCATGCCGACTTGAACGGTTATTTCATTCCTCCTGGCTGTACCGGCTTGGGCGTACAGTTACAAGATTTAAAGAGCATCCTTCCAGAACGCTACCCCATCTTTGTTACCCTGGCTTCAAAAGGCGTCTGGGGTCTTTTTGAATTTGCTCAGGGCTTTGGCTTTGAAGCAGCGACGGAAGGCTATGTCAGTCAATGTGATTTTTGCTACGAACTTCGCAAATTCTTGCTGCCAAAGGCTTACCCTGATCTCTATCCGCTTGAATACTATGCAGAGTAATTTGAATACGATTCAGAGTCATTCAATGATAGGGGATGGATGACAAGAAATATTGAGATTTTTATAGCAAAGTTCATCATTATATGGTACACTTCTTGTGAATATATATTCGGCAAAGAGTTTCTCAAATTCTCCGTTCGTTCATGAACAGGAAACTTGCCTCTGCAAGTTTCCATTCGCTCCGGACAATTTGGAAACTCTACTGCCGAATATATAGAACATTTGCCCACATCAGGCGGATGAGCAAGTGAGGGAGGAGGCGACTGAATGAGTGACAAAACAAAGCAAGCTACTGTAAACAAAGGCGAGCTTGAGACAAAAGCCATTCAAGCAAAAGGTATCGAGGAGGAACTCGACATGGATGAACTTGAGAAGGTTTCTGGTGGAGGATTAAGAGCAACCGTAAGAACCCAAACACAGGACATCTCAGGTGACACAGCTTCAAAGATTTAACTGATATACTCAGTCTCTTAAACATTTTCTAAGCCGCCTTCATTCAATCTTCATAAATTCTATGGTTTTGTGTGGCGGCTTTGCAGTGCGGATCGGTACTGAGGCTACCAGTATACATAAGGAATGAAGATAAAATCTTCGTTCCTTTTCATGTTTTCATGTTTTTTTCTTGTAAGACCTAGTATTTAACATACGGAGGAACTGAATGAAAAACCATCTTAAAACGCAAATAATTGCTTTAATATGCTTGATTTCAATTTTTGTGACAAGCATACCCACCCACGTTTTTGCTGCCGATTTAGAAACTGAACGTCAACTTCGTGAGGCAATTGAAGGAGGTGCAGAGCTTGTACAGGTTTACCCGAATGGCTTGATTAACTTTATTGGTACACGCTTTACTGTAAATGAAGCAACAGGTGTAATGGAAGTCAAGTTAGCAAGGCAGGGTGGAACTACAGGTCAAGTCAGTGTTGACTTGAAGATCTTGGATGTGTCCTCCGAATACATGAAGGACTACATAATAGAAACACAGGGTAACTTTGGGAATCAGGTAGTATTGGCCAATCCCAATGCACAACCCATCATAAACCTACTGAACGAAAATTTGGAAATCAAAAACAGTGACGAACTGGGAATGCAAGCAAACACCAATTCGATTGAAGCGCAAGCAGAAATTCAACGTATGCTGGAAGCCAACAATCAACAGCCAGCTTCGACGACCGCTGCTGCATTGGAACCAAGTGTCGTAAGCTCCTCAGCCCTACAATACGCTTCTGAGCAAAATACAAGAGTTGCGGATGGCCTAAGAGGGGCGGCTCAGATTTTGACCGGTAGGGAGTATAACACGCCCAGCTGGAGGGAGCTTGATATCAAGCCCAGTGAAGTAGAGGCTTTAAAAAGTTCATATATGGACTTTTATGATCGAATCCCAGGAATGGAAACGACCATCGTATTCAACGAGGGTGAGTATGACAAGTCCATTTACATAAAACCTATCAATGACAATCTTTCCGAGAGTGAAGAGCAGTTTATCATGGTACTGTCCAATCCGCAGGGCGGTGTGGAAATCGGAGAGTTTTATAACTCTTGGGTAAACATTATAGACGATGAGCCCTTAGAGAAGGCCATGTATGAGATGACAACGGATAAGGTCAGTGTGGAGGCAGGCGCTGGGGCAGTAACGCTTACTGTTAAAAGAACCTCCGGCTTACATACCAATTCTTCCATAACCGTGGCAACCTCAAGCCTTAGTGCAAAGGCAGACATAGACTATATTCCGGAAAGTAAGCGCCTTTTGTTCTTACCAGGGGTAACGGAGCAAAGCTTTACGGTGAATCTGCTTACTTCCTTTACAGATGCGGATAAAACCTTTGCCGTCGTTATTGATGACGATAACGGAAATGCAACCAGCGGCAAGTCCGAAACCTACGTTACCATTACAAAGTCACAAAGCGAGGAGCCGATTTACAGCTACTCTGCCCTAGCTTTTGAGCAAATGCAGCCTTCGATACCTGTGACGACCTTAGCTGAATATGTTCCCAGAAATCAGTCAAGCTCCATAGAGCGGATCACGCAAAACGGCAGGAGAGTTAGTGAGGATCAGTACCTTGTCATGCCGAATGATTTTACCCTACGATATAACGGCGGCTACGGAACAGGCAGACCCACAAATGAAGGAGAGTACGGTATCTTAATGGATCCCTGGAGTGCAGGCTCGCATGAGGGCGTACAGGCGCCGGTAAAGCTTTTCGGCGTAAAGTCACTTGAGTTTTATTGGTCCAATGATGGTTCGGGCTCACGATGGTATTATCATGACGACTGGTGGCTTTTTGGCTGGTGGTGCCGGAGCTCGTGTGGGTGGCGCTACAGTTACAATTTTGGATCAAAGTTTACAATCAATGGACCTGCAAAACGCCCTTGGAACCAATGGGACTATAATCAGTATGCCATCTCTAAACATGGATACTTTGGGGGTTATGTACATAAGTTGAATGTTGATCCTTGGATGTGGGATTCCAATTCGATTGAATATTGGGCATGGGCAAATGCAAATGATGTTTCGAGATTTCACGGGAATGCCGTTCGCTTGTTTTTGCAAAATTATAATTTAACCGTATCCAATGATGCAAAGGACACAGGAGTTCAAGCCAGGAATGTGACGGGTATCTCTGCAAGCGGAGAGCCTATAGGAACAGGTGCAGCCGTTAATGTTGGCGAGCTAAAGATTCGAAGTGTGGCAAGGGATACGAACGTTAACACGGGCATACCAGACAAATATAGAAAGGCAGTATACCGTGGGGATGTCATCACCTTCGAACCTACTTTTTATACCGACCCTCAAAGCGGAAAAAGCTATTCAGAAAATGCTTACTTATGGGGCTATAAGGTTCTGGATCGACAAGGCAACTGGAAATTCTTTGAAGGAACGGTAATGAACCTGAACAACCAATGGTTTAAGGAAAATGCCGGAACTTATGAGACCAGCCCCTATGGCTTGTTTGCAAACGCATTACTCAAAAATAATAGCAGCAACTGGGAAATTGTTGTGCGCCCTGTATTCAAGGCAAAGAATGAAACCTTTGTGAAGCTGGATTTAGACAGCTCTAAAGGCTATATTGATGGGTTCTTGAATGGAAGTAATTCAAGGGTATTTGCCATTAGTAAGTTCGATACACTTTCTTTAAAGGCCGTTACAGTGAATTCGACGGTCTATGATTGGTATGTTCAGACGGAGAATAGCAATGTGGTAGTCAATTCCTTGGCGGATGCAACAACGTATTTTAACAATGTGACCGTAGGTTCGTCGGGAAATCTTGCAAGTACAAGCTCGTTCACGGAAAAAGCAAGCAAGGTTACCTTAACCAATAGCAATGTGAATCCGGCAGCCAAGACGCTGTTGACCTACAAACCAACAGGTCGCTTTACCAGTATCATGCCAAGCTTTAACAAAAATGTGATCACGGTTCAGGAAAACCCTCAAAAACGCACTGCCTTTGAGGCCTATGACTTAAAAATATTTAATCCTCAAAATCAGGATATTCGCTCACGCTTTTTGAATGATGGCGTAGGCATGCCGTTTTATAATGAAGAGAAGGCAAAAAACAGTACCTACAAGTTTGAATTTAAGCTTCGTCCAACAGGAACCGCAGTTGTTCCCCAAAAAGTAGCGTTACGGCTTTATAAGGATCAACCAGACGGAGCAAAAGCCGTTTTTGTTGAAACCATTGTCTTAACAAGAAATGCCTCTTCCATTTATAGCTTTAATCTTAATCCATGGCTGGATAAGTATACTGGCTGCTATGCTACAGTGGGATCAGAAGCCAATGCAGGTCAACAGGGATTCTGGGAACAGCCAATTGATTTTATGTTAAACAGCGGCTTCGGTGCTGCCTTATATGATGACAGAAACAACATGATCGTCAGTGGCACACAGTATGCACCCTTGGTTTATGACAATGTAACAAGAAACGATGTTTACACAATCAATGGGTATACCCAGAGCAACTTTACCGTTTCTTGGTTCAACGCTACAGGAGACTTAGACAAGAACGGAAGCATCAGTACTTGGGAAAATTCATTATTTAAGGATTATCGGATGATAGACAGGACGCCCACGATCGGTGACACCTACTACTTAAAGGCTACCTATGATATGCCTATCGTCTACTACAATCTTATAGCTGTGAATCCCAATGCAAACAAAAATACAATATCCGGAAATATTTCTATTTCCAACAAGACCTTTTTAAATCAAAGTACAACAAGCACGACGCCTGTTTCTGGTATTCAGATTTATGTGAACGGGGAAAGCACCCTCACGGATGAGAAGGGTAATTTCAGCATATCCTCTACAAAATTTGAGCCAGGGAAAAAATATAGCTGTGTGTATACTTATCAAGGCTATAAATATACAGGCTATATGCAGGTTGGTAGAAACAATATCATCATCGACCTGTTCAGTAACCCGGACATGGAGCTTCGGTACATGAAGCTTTATGAAATTCCACAAAACGGTGGTGAGGAACAGAAGCCGAAAGCCGGAAGTATCAATGTCTACGAAAAAATTGACCGCAATTTCGACTTGAAATTCAACATAGACAGCAGAAGGCTTGTTTCTACGGTTGTAGAAAAGGCAAAGATTGTTGTTAGAGCTGCGGACGGTTCGAAGGTGACGCAGTATGGGCCATTCAATAAAGTGAAAGGTACAGCTGGCGACTTCGAAACACAGTTGAACGCTAGTCAATTGTCAGCAGGCCAAAAAATATACATCGTGCCCATTGACAATGCAGGTGCAGAATATCCCGAGCTTGCAACAGGCATTTTGATTACCAAGGACCCATCTAAGGTTGAAGTGAAAGTTGGGGTTGATGTAAAGGGTATTCCGGCTGTTTCCCTCTTTGGTCAAATGATGGGAAATCTTTCTATGCTTGACACAAATGCCGGCAAAGCGAAGCCCATGACCGACAAGGACAAAGCAAACTTAAACAAGCTTTCCGGCAACCCGAAAGCCAGAGAGTCCGACCAGAACATAGATGAAACGGAAAGAAACTTATTTACCCTGTCTATCGGTTTTGACAGTGATATGAAGGAAGTGCTTGATGGTGGTCTTGAGACGCCAAAGACTGCTGTAAACAAAGAAGGGCCGAAGCTTTCGTTTAACGTTGGGCTTGTATTTGTATATGAGATCAAGAGTGACGGCGGCATATACTTTAACCAGTTGGCAATCTCAGCAGAAGTAGGCGTGGGAATGAGTATAACCCTAACCTACATCACCCCCATAGGCATCCCAGTTTATGCCTCCTTCTCCTTCAGTGTAAGCATTGGCGTAGAAGTAGGTGTTGTTGCTAAGGAGGATGCTCCACTACTTGGCGAAAGCTGGAAGGGTAAGGTAAGCGAAGACACCACCATTACTATCAAGATCGGTGTTGGTGTTGAGTTAGGAATCGGTATTGCTATCTTAAAGATTTACCTAGCGGGCACAGTCGAGGTTTTATTTAAGTTCACAGTCATTGGAGACCAGGCTGCCAGTGCAAGCATCACGTTTACTGCCAAATTAGGGATACGATTCTTCTTCTTCTCTAGGGAGTGGGTTATCATATCCAAGACATGGGGTATCAGTACAAGAGCGATGTTTGGTAGCAACGATCTGTACACACCTGTCTCGGGCTTCGAAGAGTTGCCAAGAGATTATTTATCTAATAGGAGTTCTTGGCAAGAGCTGGGAATGTCTACCTTTGCAAGAGGCAGAGACGGGACCAACGAGCGAGCTGTCATAGCCTCCGGTGCATACCCTTACCCAGAAAACAAGCTCATTAACCTTCCGAACAATGAAATTCTTTGGGTATTTGTTGATGACGTTCCAAGCAGAACAAACCGCAACCGAACAGCAGTCTTTTATTCGATCATTGACGCAAACGGGAATGCATCTGCACCAAGACTTTTGGATGATGACGGTACGCTGGACGAGGCGCCAGACGTTTTGGATTTAGGCAATGGAAAGATCATCCTTTCATGGTCAGATGCAAGCCGAGTATTTACGGAAAGCGACGATGAAAAAACGGTACTTACGCACATGGATATCAGTGTTGCTTTCTTTGACGTAGCCACAAAGACCATGTCTGAACCGACTGCCATCACCAAAACAACAGGAAGATTTGTAAGAAATGCTCAGGGTCAAACTATTATAACTGGTGACTTCTGCGGTGACACCACACCCAGAGCAGCCTATGACCCAGCTACAGACCGAATTATTCTATATTATATGAAGTCCGATTATTATGACGGACTAAGGCTTGAAAACGTCAACCTTCCAGATGGATCGGTTGATGAAACCGGAAGTATCGGCGATGCGGAAGATATGCAGCTTCTGGTAGGCGATGTGGTGAATGCCTTCTCCTTAATCGTGTATCGCTACTATGAGAACGGTGCATGGAATGACGAGACCGATTACAAAGCTTCCGAAGTTTCAGAAATGCAAAACACAATCAACAATTCCATAAGCCAAGGCCTCCTGCCTACAGGGTACACCGTAGAGGATTACAAAAGGGAATGGTATGGTCAGCGCTTCTTAAATCTGGCCGAAAGCTTCAACGTCATCGAAAACACCATCACCACCGGTGGCGAAACCGTTGAAGAAGATGGTTATTTCTATACACAGCCAAGTAACACCACAACCGTCCAAACCATAGAACCGCTCCCAAGCGAAAGAACTCAAAAGGTAGTAGACACGGCGATCAGCTCTTACAACGGATTGGCACTCTTTGCCTACAGCGCAGACAGAGATCAAGATTTAAGTGATGATAGCGATGCAGAGCTATACCTACAAATTTATAACTTCTCCGAAAACAGCTTCACGCATCCAATTAGGTTGACCGTCAATCAAGTCAAGGACTCACAGCCGAAGTTTATCAGAACAAACGGCATCACCTACCTGTACTGGATCCAAGATGGAAGCCTCGTTTTCATGGATATTTCCAACTTGGTTAAATTCGGCTTGAAAAAAGTAAATCTAGGAACCAGTTTTGCTTATGTTGTTGACAAAGGCAACGAAAACTTTGTCGGCGGCGAGGAAAACACCCACGATCCCAATATGACTGGTAAAAACCAAAGCACGGGTAAATGGGGCGAGGTCCTACAAGCTGTGGTATCAGACCGGGAAGCAAAAGACAGGGCTGTTACCAGCTTTGATCTGGTTTCTGTTGAAGCAGGAGATGTTTATCTGCTCTGGACAGAGTTTATCACCAGCCTGAAGGACACAGAGGACAAGGAAAAAGCGGCCGATATTGATAACCAAGAGCGTGAAAAGCAAATTTTTGTGGCACGCTGGCAGCCTGAAAACGCCATTATCCGGACTCAGGTTGACTATATCAATGAGTTTGGCCAAACTGCATTTACAGTACCAGAAAGACCCGGCGAAACCTTCCAGTATATTTACAGCAGCGGAATTGGCAGATATCCCGACATCCTCAGAGTGACCTCAGCCCAATCCCTAACTACCACAGATATGGTAATTAACTATAATGAAACGCCGGATATCAATGGCTTTATCGGCGGTGCAAAGGCAAACGATCCGATTATCAAGCAAGAGCTTGTACCCACTGGAAAATCTGGATTCAGTAAGCCCATCCAAATCACCACTGGCCTTGGGGCAAATTATGACCAGCTGGGCGTTGCAGCCACAGCAGATGGAGGCCTACGCCTTGCATTTGTGAAGTACATTCAAGAGCTTGAGAACGGAAACTTTACTCAAAACACAGACAACCGAGCCTTGGGATTACTCAGCTTTAGCCCAAGCAATTCGGTAGAGCTGAAGCCAGACAACATGAACTTTAGCGCCAGCGCACCAAAGCCGGGTGAAGAAGTCAGCCTCCAAGCGATAGCCAAGAACACTGGACTTGAGTCCATTGAAAGCCCAAGTATGAGCTTTTATCAAGTCTGTAATGGAGTGGAAACACTGATTGACACCGTGCATTTGACTCAAACACTGGTTGGCGGTGACGAGTTTAAGGCAGAAGTGCTTTACACGATGCCGGAATATAATGGTACGATTTCAATCAAAGCAGAGCTCAATTACGCCCAAAACAAACTGTCGGCATCGAAGGACTTTGTATTTGAATTGGTACCAGAGTTTGAAGAATTAAGATATGAATTTACAGAAGTTGGAAAGTTAGTCATCGACGGAAAGGTGACAAATATAGGGAACAAGAATGGAGACTTTATGATTACCATCAAAGAAAGAGAAAACATTCTTGCGACAATACCTATGAGCCTTGAAATTGGTGAAAGCAAGCACTTAATCCAAGCAATCAGCTTACCCAATGAAGCTTTTATAAAGGATTTTAGCGCTGAGGAACTTCAAGAAGAGATTCAAGAGATTGCTGCTGTGACCTTAGAGGTTGGAGAGATTAAAGCGGAGCTTCCGGTCGTGCGTTCTGCGCCGCTGTCTGCCCGTAATGTTATCGAAACAGTAAGCAGCTTCACGGTTGCCGAAACACAGCTTTCCATCGCCAAGGGTACAAGTAGCTCGATTCATACCGGCATAGACTTCCAGCCGGATGCAAGTGAAGAACTGAAGAGCCAAGTTGTGGTTCGATACTTATCTTCTGATCCAACGGTAGCACAGGTTGACAACAGCGGGACCGTTTACGCTTTGTCCGAGGGTGTAGCACAAATTCAAGTGATCCTGATGCCAAGCCTTACCCTCAGTGTAGCAACAAACAGCGATACCTTGGCAGAAACCCTTAATTCACCTTCTACCCTGCCCAGTGAGCTTATTCAACTAAAGACAGTAAACGTGAGTGTCTACCAGACCCAGGCACCCATTCCAACACCTGAACCGCCTTATACGCCTTCTGAACCACCCTACACGCCACCTGTAGAGTCAGCAGAACCAAGCGCTACTCCAGAACCGAGCATCTTGCCTACGCCTACTCCAAGCCCAGCGTCGCTTCCTTCAGACATAAAGACGGAGTTAAGCACCAGCGTAAATGCAAGTGGTCAAAGGGAACTTAAGGTAAGTCTTACAGTGGAGGCGAATACCAAAGATGATAAGACGGTCGCTTTGGTAACAAATGAGATGATCGATAAAGCCTTATCTGTGCTTGCTAGCGCAGCCCAAGCAGCCGGAAGCAAGCATGTGATTGAGCTTTGGATCCGCTCTGTTGATTCTAATGACATTAAAGTAGTCATCCCTCCTGCCGCCCTTGCCAAGATGCAAAACGTGGAACTGAGAATCGTTACCGAGCTTTCAACCTTGGTACCCGATGCAAAGCTTCTTCAAATGCTAAGCAAGGAAAACAGCAAGGATCTGATAAGCTTTAGAGTTGCTAAGCAAAAGGATGGGATTGATAACAGACCCACCTATGAATTTAATCTCTATAGCGGGAACAAAGAAATCCGCAACTTCTCTGGTGGTAAAATAGCCATATCTATTCCATACACCCTAAGACCCGGAGAAAATCCAAACGCCATCGTTGTTTACTGTGTAGACAGCAACGGAAAGCAAAGTTTAGTCCGGGCTTATTATGACAGCGATGGAACTGTTGAAGTCAAGCTGTCTTCTTTCTCGAAGTATCTTGTCATTGGTTACAATGAGGTGAGCTTTGCTGATGTGCCTACAACACGCTGGTACTTTAATCCGGTAAGCTTTATTGCTGCAAGAGGCATAACCGTTGGTATAGACGAAGACAACTTTGGGCCAGAGGGGATAGTAACAAGAGCACAGTTTATAACCATGCTTTGCCGCACCTACGGAATCGCACCTCGGTTTGGAGACAACTTCAATGATGCCGGAGACGATTATTACACAGGCTACATTGCCGCCGCTAAGCAGCTAGGCATATCCGCAGGTATAGGCAATGACCTCTTTGCCCCCGACAAAGAAATCACAAGGCAAGAAATGTTTACGCTATTCTACAACATCTTAAAGCAGCTTGACGAGCTACCAAGCGGAACTGGCAAGGCGCTTGATGCATTTACAGACACGAGTAACGTAGACGACTGGGCCAGAGAGGCAATCACGTACCTTACAGCAAACGGTATTATTTACGGAGACAACAACAAGCTTCTACCAAAAGACATTTCCACACGCGCTCAGCTTGCTCAAGTCTTTTATCTGCTGTTGACGAGATAGAGCTAAAACCCCAACCCCATGCCCGGCTTTTTTGAAAGATGAGGATGGGGGGTGTGGGGGGAAGGAGAAGAAAACTT
>CAZSXS010000071.1:0-19818 GCA_964611385.1 uncultured Defluviitaleaceae bacterium | reverse complement strand
AACCTATTTTTTGGCATAAAAACAGTGGCTATTTTTTTAGCCACTGTTTGGAGGTTTTATGGTTTTAATCCGGGCGCTCTTTGCCCGCTTTGTTCTTTGCAATTTCTTATGGAAAGCATAGATAAATAGTTTTTTGAGATACCACCTTTACTCCTTTGCTTCTAGGGTTAGGATCTTTCCCTCCACTCTTGCTTTAAACTTGTGATTTTTGGACAAGTTTTTCACATAGTCCTTGGGGAGCTGGATACGCCCGATTCTATCCATAACGATAAATTCATTATGCTCCTCTTGCTTCTGATTACTTTCCTCTTGGGCATTCTGCTCTTGGGATTCCTCGGCAAAGCTTTTGATCTTCCTGGCTTCAACATTGGTTCCTCCAGTGCTGGAGTGGGCCAAAAATTCGCTGCTGGTGAGGCCGTCCCGAATAGAAACAATCCGATTTACCTTTCGAGATAGAGACAGGTCATGGGTGACGATGATAACCGTGACCCCCTCTTGGTTCAGGTTGCGAAAGACATTCAGTATGGCCTCAGCGGTTTGGGTGTCCACAGCCCCAGTTGGCTCATCCGCCAGTAGGATTTCTGGCTCATTGGCCATAGCAATGCCAATGGCCACCCGCTGCTGCTCACCTCCAGATAGTTGCATCAGCTTGTTTCCAGCTCTATGAGACAGGCCTACCATAGACAGAAGATCGTCCGCTCGCTTGCGGCGGACTTTTTTGTTTTTTCCAGAAAGCATTAGGGGTACTTCGATATTCTCTCGTGCCGTTAAAAAGGGTAACAGGTTTCGGGCATTGTTCTGCCAGACAAAGCCAATGCCAGTCTTTTTAAAAGCCAATAGCTCTTGATCATTGGCTTCCAGCAGATTCCTTCCGCCGACTATGACCGTACCCGCCGTAGGGCGGTCTAGACCGCCGATGATGTTCAGAAGGGTGGATTTTCCGCTTCCACTGCTTCCGATAATGGCCATCATTTCTCCCTTTTGGATTTCCAGATCCAGGCCCTGTAAGGCTATAACCTCAAAATCCTTGGTTTTATAGATTTTGACCAAGTTCTCACATTTAATAAAGTCCATAAATCCCAAGTCTCCTCGCTATATAAGAACCCCATCCTTCATTGTATACACCTTTGAGGCAGCAGTAAAAAGCTCAGGGTCATGCGTAGTCATTAGAACGGTTATGCCCTGTTTTGCAATGGTATTAAACAGCTCCATCACCTGATGGCCCATATGGGAATCCAATTCCGCCGTGGGCTCGTCAGCTAAAATTACCTTGGGTGAATGAGCCATAGCCCTGGCGATGGCTACCCTTTGCTGCTCGCCACCAGAAAGCTCATGGGTGCGGTGTTTCAAGCGATTGGCAAGGCCTACCTGGGCTAAACTATCTTTGGCGATGGCGCTTAGATTCTTCTTAATACCAGCTATACGCAGAGAGAATTCTACATTCTCCACTGCATTCATAGTGGGGATCAGTGCTACAGACTGGAAGATGAAACCAATATTTTTACGACGAAACTGGTCCCGTTCGCTGTCTGATAGCTTGGTGATTTGAATGCTATCAAAGAGAATCTCCCCTTCTGTAGGACGATCCAGGGCACCTAGAAGGTTAATAAGGGTGGTCTTACCAGAGCCGGAGCGTCCCCGTAGGATGGTGACGGCCCCTGACATGATCGTTAGGCTCACATCCCGCACGGCATATATTTTCTCCGTTGTATGATAGATCCGGGACACAGATGTTGCTGTGATTAGTGCTTGCTGGTTGGGCATACTGGCCTCCAAGAGGGTTAAAGATTTGACAAGTTGATATGAATGGAAATAACCTTACCCTCACGAAGAAAAATGGAACGACTGAGATCTGAGGGAATCAGTAGCTCTGTCAAGGCAAGCCTTTCTCCATCCGACAGCACTACTTCGCTCCTTGTTTGGGGATCTTTTTTATAGGTGACAGGCGTACCGCAGATGCTAAAATTCATGGTACCCTCCTGGTCAAATTCCTCAGGGCTTATAAAATAGGGCTCAAAACGTAGCTGCCCGTTTTCGACAATGACTCCCAGTTCACCTCGACGCATTAACAACGCTTCCTTTACTTGACCAGTCATACCTGGTTGTTCACTGCTTCGGTTAAAGGAGGTATGGGAATAGGGCTCTATGGGTATCGCACCGCACTCTTTGGGAGACTTACGATAGATAAAGCCTTGAGTAAGCTGCTTATAGGCCGAATACAGTTTTCCGGCATCCTGACCCTTACGATGGGCACTAAGAGCACTTTCTAATACAGCTAAAGCTAGCTTGGCATTCTGATGCCAATACACACAGCCTATCCCCTCAAATTTATACATAACCTCCGAACGACCTGTAAATTCGTTATGATGGAACGTATCCTCAAAGGCGGCAATGATCTTTTCTTGCTCTGACGCCGAATACTCCGATTTGGCAAGACCGGACAAAAGTGCCGCCCGACAAGTAATAGAAGGGGCAAAATGCAAATCCTGATTTTCATCTTTCAGTATAAGCCTACCATCCGGCTTTACATCAAGTTGAATGCGATTTTTATCCTTAAATCGGGTTGTAGCCTTAAGCGGATAAAGGTAATGAGCTGAAAGTTCGGGACTGTAAAGAGAAGGCTTCATTTCATCAAGCAGAGCACAAAGCGCTTCAGCCTCCAGGATTCCGCTGCCGATGACTGCTGATTGTCCTTCTAACATAATACGCATGGGCGAAACGCTGAAATCCTTATTCAGCAGGTTATAGGTTGCGTAGACCTCTGATTTGTTTTTTGCAATGGTATCTTCCACAAGGTTTTTTGAGGCAGCCAAGAAATCCAAGATTTCTCCTATGCCAAGCTCCGTCTTGGCGCTAAATCCTAACGTATAAACCTTCTGGCGGTAATCGGAAAACACCTTTCCTAAGCGATCCAAAACGCTTTTCTCTTGCCCTGCAAGTTTTGGGAGCTGCTCTTTTAATACAGCAGCGACCGCTCCCATCCACTCAGCCACTTCAGCAGAAACCTGATAGGAGGCTTGCACTGTTGACAACAGAGTCTGTAAGAAGTGAATATACGCATATAAGTGATAGACCGTAACCATAGACAGCCCGATCCCTACTATAGCATTGTTGGCATCGTTCCATTCGGGACGCTGTGTGTTCATCCATATACCGCCCCCGGGTAGAAGGTTGCTAATCTTTGAGAGCAGGGGTACAAGGAGCTTTTCCATCATCGAAACCAAATAGACTTCACGATCTTTTAGCACTAGGCGGGCATCGGTTCCAAACTTGGCACAAAGTGATTCAATTTCCTTGTCGCGTGCAAAGTCAAAATCAATGGTTTGTTTGCTGTCCTGGAGGATTTCTTCGTAGGACTTTAAGCGATAGGGAACATTGGCATAAGAAAACTGCTCTGCACCCAGCAACCCATAAAGCTGTTCAGGAAAATGGTTATACAGACCCTTCAATAGTCTTAGTAGGTAAATAATTTGATGATCTCCCCAATAGCCAAAACCTCCAAAGGGATTTTCAGGCTCAATGCGCTCCCAGTCTACCCCCTCACGATTAATCCGGTAAGGATTGAACCCGTCGATTGTGCTGGCGTTTAAAAACTTGGCTACCATATTTTCATAATAGCCGGGGAAAGATAGCCCCAACGCCTCCCAATTTTGAAAAATATCTCGCCAATTTCCCTCGTAACTGTTAATTTTTTTACCGTTCTCATCCTTAAGCCTTATGTTAAATTGATTCCAGGGCCTTGAAGGATCTCCGTGACGACGTGAGAAACTCAGCGGCATGTATTCAAGAGCAAGGCGTAAAAAACTTGGGTCTTTTGCCGCCCAGGCTTTCAGTTGATGAATGGTTTTCATTTCTTCACGGTTTATTGGATCGGATTTTATTTTTTCATAGACCTGTGTATTTCTAATCCTTACGAAATCCAAAAAATCCGAAAACTCAATTTCATATTCCTTTTCAAAAACCCCGCCACGCATACTGTTATATAGGGTGTTCAGGTAATGATGAGCACAGGCTAAGGAATCGCCGCCCTTCTGCATTCCGTCTGCCTTGGCGACAAGGGAAGAAAGTTGTACAGTTCCGGCCTTGATATCCTCATATAGAAAGTCAAAGCTCTCTGATTGAAGACGTTTTTCTAAGCGAACAATATCACTGTGACTATAGCCGCTGTCAAGGACTATGCTGTGGCTTTGGGTTTCACCAGGCTTTAAAGTGTAGTTGTCGTGTACAAAGTAAGCTCCTCGGCAGCCATAGCTGTTTTGAGCATACACATCAGGTTGTATTTCTTCTCTGCAAAAGGCTTCTATAGCCTTGGCAGAAAGAGAGATTTGGGCCTGTGTATTAGTAGTCCAAGCCACATTAGCCTTCAGCACCTCCATAGGATTGGGCGTATCATTGATCAAGGTCGTCAGCGAATACAGAGCCAATACACTATTATCACAACGTTCGTTTGCCTTATATGCATCTACAAGGGTACTGGTGTTTGCCTGCAAGGTGCTGTTAACCCCATAAGGCAGGATGTTTTGGAAGCCGTCCAAGACCTCAAGCTCCATTGGTTGATTGCTGCGGTTTTCGATTTCCATTGTTTTTACTATGCCGTATAATTCACTGCTTTCAAAGTGAGTACGGCAACAGAGCCCCAAATCATGGTTGATCTCCTCAAACACAACTTTATTGCCGTAAAGGCTTTTGTAAATGTTTTGGCTGCTATTCCAGGGTTTGATACAATCCGAACGGAAGGGCTCCCAAAGTTTACCTCTGATTTTGAGTAAGGTTTTTGAGCCGGTTTCCGTCGAGGCATGAAGCTTATCATCCGTTTCGTAGGGGAAGACAGCACCGAGCGCATTTTGGCGTCCGGCTGTCATAGCGCCTCTTGAGGACATGAACATCCAGATATCACTGGCAGAGGCGACACTGATAAAAAAGTTTGCTAGGTTTTCGCTTTGTTCAAGCTTATAAAATGGTTCTCCGTTTACAGTCACAAACACTCCTGTTGTCATAAAGGCCTCCTTCTTCACTTGGGGTTTTCCTTTCCTTCCTTAATTAACATGCCATACTTAGGTATGGGGAAGGTTCTTTATAAGACCCAAGGCTATTCATGAATACAATAAGCCTTTTCGTTGAATTATGCAACTGCTTATTTTCGGATAAGGTGTTGTTTTTTTGTTGTTTCATATCATAGCACGTGCACATCCTAAAGCCGGTAACGAAAAAAACACACCTAAAGTGAAAATTGTATCGTTGTTTAAATTGAAGCATAGAAATATAATCAAGAAAAACACTGATCTAACAATTGTGGGGTGATTTAAAATGCGAGGTAAAGGGAATGCAGACAATATTTTTCAAAGGATGTGGAAACAGAAAAGTCTGCAGGTAATGGCACTTCCGGGGGTTGCATGGATGTTGATCTTCAACTTCATTCCCATGTATTTTATCATTATCGCTTTTCAGCGGTATACGGCGGCGAACGGCATTCTGGGTTCCAAATGGGTGGGGTTTAATAACTTTTTGGAATTTTTTAGGGATGATCGCTTCTGGCTTGTCATCAGAAACACACTGGGGCTTAATCTCTTGCGGTTGGTGGTTTGCTTTCCGGCCGGGATCCTTTTCGCTTTGCTGCTTAACGAGATTACTTCCGTCCGATTTAAGCGTGTCGTGCAGACCATTTCCTATCTACCTCACTTCCTGTCATGGGTGATTGTAGGGGGGATCATGTTCAACTGGCTTTCGGAAACCGGCATGCTTACAGACCTCTTCGTAAGAATGGGATTCGTTAAAGAGGCCAGGCACCTCCTGGGGCAGCCTGATGGCTTCTGGAGCATTCTTGTTACGGCTGAACTTTGGAAAGAGTTGGGTTGGTCGGCCATCATCTATATTGCGGCCATTTCGGGCATAGATCCGAGTCTATATGAAGCTGCTGCCATCGACGGCGCTGGGCGGCTACGTCGGATCTGGAACGTAACCTTGCCCTCCATCAAAGGTACCATATCGGTTCTTCTGGTGTTAAACATTTCCAACTTACTAGGCTCAAACTTTGATCAGCTCTTTGTTTTCAATAAGCCCGTCCTCTATGACGCCGTGGATGTAATTGATATCTATGCCTATCGCATGGGTATAGGTTCGGGACGGCTGTCCTATGCAACAGCTATAGGCTTCTTACGCTCCATCTTTGCATTTATCCTGCTGTACAGCGCCAATAAGGCTTCGGAAAAGCTTACCGAAGTATCCCTTTATTAAGGAGGCTAGCATGAATTCTCAATCCATTGAAAAGCAATCTGCCCGTACTAAATTTTTCGAAAAAGGCTTTGACCTACTCAATATCCTGATCATGCTTGTTATCTGCTTTGCGATGCTCTATCCCATTTGGTATGTGCTTGTACAGTCTTTAAATGACGGTTTCGATGCAGCGCAAGGGCATTTATACTGGTGGCCTCGTGTATTTACCTTGGATAACTACAAGGAAGTATTCCGGAACAACGAAATCATTAAGGCCTTTATCGTTACCATCGCCCGTACCCTCCTTGCCACAACCGTGCATGTACTGTTTACCGCCATGGTGGCTTACGCTCTTTCAAAGAAAGAATTAATTGGCCAAAAGCTTTACATGACCATGGGCATCATCACCATGTTTTTCTCTGGCGGATTGATTCCAACCTTCATACTCATTAACAATCTGGGTATGTACGACAAATTTATCGTATATATCATTCCCACTATGTTCAACTTTTTTGACTTGATTATTTTACAGTCCTTCTTTCGTACCATTCCTCCCTCTCTGGAGGAGGCTGCCACCATTGACGGATCCGGAGCTTTTACCGTATTCCGCAAGATTATCCTGCCCGTATCCGCACCCGTTATCGCTACGATTACCTTGTTCAATGGTGTTTATAACTGGAATGACTATTTCATGGGGAAGTTGTACTTTAACAATCCAGACCTAATGCCCGTACAAACCTACCTATACAAGATGATCAGTACCTCTGAGGGCAGCAAATACTCCATGCTGGTGGGGCAGGCTTCTCAAAGCCGATTTACCTCAACATCTCTTCAAATGGCTACTATGATCGTAACCACCATACCCATTGTCTGTATTTATCCGTTTTTGCAAAAATACTTTGTAAAGGGTATGATGATCGGTTCAGTGAAAGAATAAGCTTGGCACACAAAAACATAAAAATAAAAAATTGGAGGAATAAAAATGAAAGGATTAAAATCAGCAAGATTAGTAAGTGTAGCCTTGGCTTCGACCATGCTGCTAAGCGCCTGTTCTACCCAGTCCCCCACAACTTCAGCAGCACCTGGAGGCAATCAAGGCACACAGGCCTCAAATACTGCACCCATAACAGTTGACTGGTATATCAATGAGAACTGGTTCTCATCCCCCAAGGGCAATCTTGTTCTAGAGATGATCAAGGAGAATACGGGCGTAAACGTAAACTTCATTGCGCCGGTGGGTGAACCGATGGAAAAGCTGAATGCTATGATCGCATCCAACACCTTAACCGACCTAGTCACCTTGGGCTGGTGGAATGGCGAGGTACAGCAACTATCCGTACCGAAGTATGCCTACACCTATGACGAGCTAGCAAAATTTGCACCGGGCTTAATGAATGTATTGGACAAGAACGTATTAAACTGGTACAGAGATGATAATGGTGAGGTATACTGCTATCCTTCTAACTCCGTTGTACCCTCCGATATTGAGGCTGGCCTGACCTCCAACCGTACCTTCCTGGTACGCAAGGACATTTATGAGTCCCTAGGTAAGCCAGATCTTCGTACACCAGAAGGCTTCATCAAGGCTTTAGAGGATGCAAAGGCCCAATCGTTCAAGGCTTTGAACGGCGAGCCGATCATCCCCTTCGGCACAACAGCCTTTTTACCCACAGGCAACACAGGGCTTGAAGACATCCTTCTTGAGTTCCTAGCCGTACCACGGGAAATTGACGGTCAGTTCTTCCCAGTATTCAACGCCAATCCCAGTGAGGAATACATTCGCTGGCTCAAGACCTTCCGTCTTGCCAACGAAAAGGGTTTAATGCCCACTGATGTATTTGTAGACGACAGAACTAAGATCGAAGAAAAGATACAGCAAGGCCGTTACTTTGCGATGCTTTACCAAGCACAGGATGCAATGAATCCTCTGGGGCAGCTCTACAAGAATGCGCCCGACTCCATCTACATTGCAGTGGACGGCCCCGCCAACAGCAAGCTGGAAGCACCGAAGTTGGGTGTACCCGGTTACTCAGGCTGGGAAGTAACTTTTGTGACCAAAAACGCGAAGAACCCAGAGCGCATAGCGCAGCTTTTGGAGTGGGGACACAGCGAAGAGGGTCAGAAAGTATTTTTCTTAGGCAAAGAGGGCGAAACCTATGACGTGGTAAACGGCAAGCCTGTTATAAAAGAGGAAGTAACCGAGCTGAAGAACAGAGACATGGGAACCTTTAAGCAAAAGTACAACACCTACAATGAGTACTGGATGTTTGCCAAGACCAAAAATATACTGGCCTGGGAGCCTGCTCCGCCAGAACCCTTTAGTCAATACAGGGAATGGAACAAGGGCAAGGCCTACTTCTACGGTCAATACGACAACATTGAGCCACCAGCCGACTCAGACGAGGCGGAAATAGCCACCCGAGTCAAAAACAAATGGGGCGAAGTGTTACCAAAGCTTCTTAAGGCCAAGTCTGACGCAGAATTTGATCAGATTTGGAATGACTACGACAAATATAAAAAGGACAACGGCTACGACACTTACTTGAAATACCTTCGCAGTCGAGTAGAGGCCAACAAGGCAAAGTTAAGTAAGTAAAAATAAAAACCCTCCCAACACAAAGAAAGAGACTGTTGCATAACTACAAAAATAGTTAGCAGCAGTCTCTTTTTTGCACTTGAAAATACAAGCGAGTGTTGACTTTGACTTACGCATATGCTAAATTTATAAAAATAAAAAAAATTTTTCAAAAGTCTTATGGATTAAGCCTTAACTCCCCATGTCTGGTTTTTTTGAAAGGTGGGGGGAGGGGGTAGTGGGGTGAACCAACTTGTTGGCCAACTCCCTCTCCCCCACGGTTTTTTCTTTCTCTAAAGGAGGTCAGTATGAAAAAGTTCGTCCTCGTCGCGTCTTCCTTTTTGCTGCTTTTCTTTTCTTCCTGTACGACGCAGCCCCGTAAAAATTTGAATGGAGACTTGGTTGAAAAACCAGTGACTTTGAGTTGGTATGTCAATTTTTCTTGGTTTGAAACGCCTTGGGGTGAAGACCCTACCTCCAGAGAAATTTCAAAACGTTCCGGCATTGAGGTTAAGTATGCTTCGCCTGGGGGGAATGAAACTGAAAAGTTGATGAGTATGATTGCCTCCCGAAATCTCCCAGACTTGCTTACCATGGGCTGGTGGGAAAATGCGTACCACGAACTGATTGCACAGGATATGCTTGCGCCTTTGAATGAGCTTGCTCAGGAGTTCGATCCCAGCTTCTTTGATGTGGCCGAGCCTTCCAGATTGCAGTGGTATACCCATGAGGACGGTAAGGTCTATGGCTATCCTAATGCCTCCTACTCCACTAAAGATTATGTCGCTGAAAGTAATCAAACTTTCCTAGTCCGTAAGGATATCTATGAAGCCATCGGCTCTCCCGATATGACAACTCCAGAGGGCTTCTTGAAGGCTCTTGCCGATGCCAAAGAACGTTTCCCCCTCGTTGATGGTGAGCCTCTCATTCCTCTTGGCCTTCAGGAGTTTAACGAAATTGGTAATTCTTCTCTTGAGGAGTATCTTCAAAATTTTTTGGCTATCCCCTTTGAAAAGGATGGATTGATCTATGACCGTTTTACAGACCCTGATTACTTGCAGTGGCTTAAAACCTTCCGCCGTGCTAATGAGCAAGGTCTGATTATGCGGGATGTCTTTGTGGATAAACGCATCCAGATGGAAGAAAAGATTGCCAAAAAACGCTACTTTGCGATGCTGTATCAGTGGTCGGACTGCCAAACACAGCTCAAAAATATTTATGCTGAAACCCCCTCAGAATGTTATATCGCTGTTGACGGCCCAAAGAATGCGAAGGGGGAACCTCACCGCCTAAATGGCCCGGGAATTCAAGGTTGGACGCTTACCATGATCTCCAAAGATAGCCCCTATAAGAGTCAGGCCATTCAGCTGCTGTCCTTTTTAATGAGTGACCAGGGCCAAAAGTTGATCTGGGCTGGGGTCGAGGGGCAGAGCTATGATGTCCTAGACGGTCGTGTGGTTTTCAAGGACGAAATGCTCTCTTTGCTGGCAAGTAACCGCAGTCGCTTTGATCAAACTTATGGGGCTGCTGCAACGCATTGGATGCTCATGGATAATGCCTATGCCCAACGACAAGGTTATAAGCCTCCTGATGACGATTATATCGAAAGCATCAAGCGCTGGTCTACACAGTATGCTGTGAACTTCTCTGCTTATATGTTTGGGAGTTTTGCACCAGGTACGCCTGAAGCTTACGCCAAATCAAGATTAGATACTGCACGAGGAGCGATTTTGCCTCAATTGATTCTTGCCGGTAGTGAAGAGGAATTTGACAAATTGGTTGACGGATTTTTAAAGGAACGGAAAGAAGATTATGCATTGGTTCAAAAAGAATATCAAAAAAAACTTTCTGAAAACAAAAAACGCCTGGGCCTATGATCTGGGAAGGCAGCTGGGCTGGTGGCATCGATTTCCCTTAAACAAGAAATTCAGTGTCAGTATTATTTCTATTTTGATCGTTCCTATCGTTATCACGCTGATTGTGGTCTTTAATCAAATTGAGAACTACCAGATTGAGCAGGTTGCAGGAAGTGAGTTAAATGAGCTGAAAAAGACAGAGATCTTTGCCAAGACCAATTCCGATATTGCAAGCACTGTGATTCAGACTCTTAAGGCAAATACCCAGATCATTGATTTAGTCTCTCGTGTAGTTAGCGCTGAGGAGCTTGTGCGCTTTAACAGTCAGACCACCCCTTACATCGAAAACATAGTAATCACCAACCCCTATATTAGAAGTATCCGCATCTACTGTGACAGCAACCATATGCCCGAACGCTGGCCGGTGTTTATCTCCAATGAGCGGGTGGCAGGGCAGGCCTGGTATGCAGCTGTGCGCAGTGAACAGATCATGACCAGGCTGGGTTATAGTGAGCAGCTCTCGCAATATAGCTCCCGACTTTCGGGGAACAATATCCTATCCTTTTCCAGTAGTATGAATGAGGCCCAAGGCAGTAGTAAGGCTGTTATTGAGGTCTCTTTTTATATGGATGATTTCTTTAGTGAGAATACAGAGGAACGGTTTTGCTTCTTGGTTCGGGATGGGCAGATCTTTACGGATACAGAAAGCCAGAAGAACGAAAAGCGCCTTGCGCTTGCACGATTGGCTTCGGAAAAGCTACTTTCAAGCGGAAAACTACAAAGCTTTGAGCGCCTCGGCGGTACAAGTTATTTGTTGACAATACAACCGGGTTCTGTCTTGGGCGGCAGCTTTGTGATGGTAAGTGACTTAACTGGGATTGTCGGAAAGATTTCCCAAAGCCGTATGTTCCTGATGGCACTGATTTTTACCTTTATTATTGCGCTCACCTTGATCTATGAGGGCATTACTTCTGTGCTATTAAAACGCATTTATAGCACCATCAATGCAATGCGAAGTCTGGAGGAGGGCAACACCAATGTGAAAATCGAAAAACCCTCTGATGATGAAATCGGTCAGCTGCAACTATATTTTAATAAGATGGTGGAAAAGATAGACGACCTTGTAGAGCAGAATACCAAACGTTCCCTGTTGGAGAAGGATGCCGAAATAAAGGCACTACAAAATCAGATCAACTCACATTTCCTGTATAATGTGCTAAACAACATAGAGATGATGGCAGTTATAGATGAGAATTACTTGATCGCTGATACCGTTACGGCCTTAGGCAGACTATTGCGGTATTCTATGAACTGGAAAAGCCAGACTGTATCGTTGACGGGTGAAGTGGATTATGTAAAAGATTATTTGCAGCTATTCAACATTCGTTTTGATAACAAGATACAGCTGATCTGTGATATTTCTAAGGAGGCTGTAAATGCGATCATTCCAAAAATGTCTATGCAACCCATCGTAGAGAATGCAATTGTACATGGCATTGAAAATATGGCACGGGATGCCGTCATCAAAATCAAGGTGCTTAAGTTGGATGGGGATCTGATGATAGAAATCACTGACAGCGGCTGTGGTATTGATGAGGCAACCTTGAAAGCCATCAATGAAACAATCAAAAACGGAAAGAACAATACCGGCCTTACGGGGATTGGATTAAAAAATGTACAAGAGCGCATTGAGCTTAGCTTTGGTGGGGATTATGGAATTAGCATTAAAAGCAAACTGAATGAATATACAAAGGTAATCATGAAAATGCCTTTCAGGAGTGAGTAGCTATGCTCAGTCTCTTAAACACTTACCAAGCCGCATCATTCAACCCGCTTAAAATCTATTGTTTTGGACGGTGGCTTTGCAAAGCTGAACGTGACTGAGTATATGAAAAGGTGCGCCAGAGGCGCAGAGGGTGGTAAGTATGAAAAACATCCTGCTGGTTGAGGACGAAAAATTTGTGCGTCAAGGTATACGGGTGATGATTGAGCGCACAGGCCTTTGCACGGGCGAAATCATTGAGTGCAAAAACGGAAATGAGGCCCTTGAAAACCTAAAGAAGAAGAAGTTTGATTTAATCCTCTCAGATATTAAAATGCCAATGATGGATGGGATCACATTCATAGAAGCCCTCCGCAAGGAAGACTTAAGCGATGCTTTCATCGTAATTATTAGTGGGTATGACGATTTTTCCTACGCTGTGCAGACAATGCGCTTAGGGGCCTGTGAATATTTGCTAAAACCCATTGAGCGTGAAGCCTTCGTAAATATGCTGGAGAAGATTCAGCAGCAGTTGGAGCAAAAGCAACTGGAAGGGGTAAAGCCACCAGAAGTCCCCGAAGACGAGGAGGACAAGCGGCAAAAAATTGAAAAGGCTGTGACCTACATAAAGGAAAAATATAATACTGATCTCAATATGGCGATGGTGTCCAATCTAGTTTCTATGAACTATACGTTCTTTTCCGAGGCTTTTAAAGAAATTACAGGGAAGAGCTTTGTAGATTATCTAAAAACTCTACGAATCAATGTGGCCAAAAAACTCTTGCGCACCACAAATATACGGATATCAAAGCTGTATAGTGAAGTGGGGTATCACGACGAAAAGCATTTTCTGAAAACCTTTAAGGCAGAGACAGGCATGACACCTACAGAGTACAGGCAAGACCAAAGTGCAAAGAAAGGAAACATGCAAAAGGAGTAGCTAAAAATGAATGAACAACTGAATGCAAGATGCGAACTTTTTATTAAGAATCAAAATGCAATGAAAGAAGGCTTCTTTTGGAGCTCCAGCCTCATTTATCCCCTCTGCTCTATCCTATATACCAGCCAAAACAAAACTATTGAAATTGAGCAGATCAAGAGCTGTAAGGAACTGATCAAAAAAAACAGCGGTGTTTTTTCCAGTTTTCGCAGCCTATCAGAACTGCCCTTGGCTACAGCACTCTCCTTGGAAGCCAATCCAGAAGAGACGATTCAGAAAACCATGCTGGCCTATTCCGCCCTTAAATCTCAGTTTTGGTCTTCTGTTTATTTGCCCTTCTGTGCCCTGAATATGGCACAGAGTTTGGATGAAAGCTACTTATTTGATGAGGTCGCCAGGACTGCAAAAGATTTTTACAATGAAATGAAGTCAAAGCACTTTTTTCTGACAGGCCAGGAAGACTGCGGGAATGCCGTGCTCTTTGCTATCAACAAGCGCCCAGTGTATGAAACCATTGAGGAATCTGAAAAATGCTACAAGATTCTGAAAAATACCTTTTCCTTCTCTAATGGCGTTCAGTCTCTAGGCTTTGTCCTTTCGCTTTCCAATGAAAATGCAGAAAGTAAGTGCCAAAAAATAATTGATCTATACCATGCTTTACGAGAGGAAAAAAGAAAATATGGTACCTATTATGAGCTGGCAACCCTAGGTATCTTTGGGCTCTTCGAATTAAATACCTACGAGCTGGTCTCCACCATCTGCCAAGTGGACGACTTTCTTAAAACCCAGAAAGGCTTCGGTACCTTCGGTCTAGGCTCAAGGCAGCGTTTACTATACGCCGCCATGCTTTCAGCCAGCGAGTATACAAACGATACCGACCTAATGGCTAAGACTGCACTGACTGGAATAACAGAACTAATCCTTGCCCAACAAGCAGCTACCATGGCCTGCATCAGCTCTGCATCAGTAGCGGCGGCAGCTGCTAGTTCAGGATCATAAAAAATAAAGGGTCTTTCTAAAACCTTGGGGACTTGTTTCTCTGTTCTGCTTCTCCCTTCCCCAAGGTTTTAATGAAAAAATCCCCGGATACTTATGTTTTGTTTAAACATAAGTATCCGGGGATTTTTTGCCTTATCCTATAATCTCATCACAAATATTGGCCATAGTGTAAAGTCCTGGCGTCTTGCCTTTCATAAACCCAGCAGCCCGAAGGGCGCCTACTGCAAAAAGCTCCTTGGAAAGGGCACTGTGCTTAAACTCAATGACTTCGTCCTTCCCAGCAAAGAGGACGGAGTGCTCGCCTACTATGGTCCCGCCTCGGAGAGCCGATATTCCTAACTCCTCCCGCTTGCGCTTCTCTCGTACCTGGGAGCGGTCGTTCACTAGCTGAAGCGTGTTGTCCAAGGAGGCGTTGATGGTGTTGGCCAAAAGCAGGGCAGTACCGCTGGGGGCGTCCAGCTTTTGGTTGTGGTGCTTTTCGATAATCTCAATATCAAAGCCTGAATCGTACAAGGTACTGCTGATCTTTGAAAGAATCGAGTTAAGTAAATTAATGCCCAGGGACATGTTGGCAGAGAAAAATACAGGGATCGTTTTGGCGGCTTCATGTATTTTTCGCACGTCTTCTTCGGTGTAACCCGTTGTGCAGATAACAATGGGCCTTTTGATCTTCATGGCATACTCCAAAACAGCAGATAAGCTGGCCACATTGGAAAAATCAATAATCACATCCGCAGGCATTTCGCATTTGAATATGTCGGTAAAGGTGGGGAAGGGCATTACGCTGTGGGCTTCGTTGATGTCCACTCCAGCAGAAATTGTAAAGTCCTGAGAATGCTCTGCAAGTTCACAAATCACCCTTCCCATCTTTCCTAATCCGTTCATTAGTATTCTGATCATACTGACCTCCATTTATTATGATTGGTTCCCAAACAACAAATCAATCCGGCTTAAAAGCACAAAGTTCCCCCGTACCTTCAAGCGCCCGATCATAAAAGCCTTTTGGGCAGTAAATTTGTGGGTGAGAACATCGGTCCAAACCTGTGAGTCCGCAATGATGGTTAAGTCGGGATTTTTGTACACGCCATTGAAATACTCACATTCTGTATTTTTGATGCTCAAGTAGCCGTCGAAACCTTCAGATCCGGTAATATTTAGCTGAAACACTGCAATCAGCCCGGCTGAAAGACTGGACTTGAAACGGTGGGGCAGGCTCTTAGTCATCTGATAGCAGGTCATAGGCCGAGGATTGGGTTCTTCGTCTAAGGGACTATTGAGTACCTCACTGAGCTTCGGTTTGCTCCTATCCTTATCTTTACCCTTGCTTTCGTATTCCGAATATTTCCCGGAAAAGAATTGAGTCAGCTCTTCAATATCTTCCTGTTGCCTCTGATTAAAATTGTCTAGCTGTAGATTGTTATAAACCTTGGAAAAAGGCTGTTTGGCTTTTTCCGTCTTCGCACTTGGGAACTTTCTTTCAATGGAATCCTGGGGGATGAAGTAAGTCCGTCCGGCTCTTAGGATACGGTAAAAGTCCTCAGCCATACGCTCAATGGAACCCTGTACCTCATCAGTTTCCAACTCGTCGATGTGCAACCGGTTCAGTCCAAGCTGCAGGTTGTTGTAGGCCAAATATTTGTGAAGCAGATTCTTTAAATACTCCAGGGTAGAACGCTCTCCGCCTCTGTCAGAAACAGCAATAGTAAAGCAGTGTTTTTTGCGCAGTACATCTCCGTATTCGTCCAGCTCCAGGTATTCCAAAAAGGTCTGCATCAAGGCGGACACGGAAAGGGAGTTTACCACGGCGGCAAAAATAACACCGTCACTTCCGGCTATGCTCTTCATGATCTCGTCAACAGCGGTGGAGCTGTTTCCGTCAAAATAGGGGATTTGCAGGTAAGACAGATTGATTTCGCCTATCTCTACATCAAGCTCGGCCAAGGCTGCCTTCAATATACTTAAAACCTTCATAAGTCCGTAATCATTTCCCGGCATGGAGCCGTAAACAGCAGTTATCTTCATATAAACTCCATTCTGCGGTTTTGCCGCAACTCTAATGCAACACCGGCAGCTCTACACCTTCTCCCCATTGAATAAAAAATTCTGTATAGTCCGAGCCGTCAATGTCTTTTAATAATTTGATCAGATCTTTTTTTGTTGCGTTTCTAAAGGAATATTGGGCATAATACGTTTTGAGTAAGGTGTCAAATTTTTCCTGACCCAAGCGGCGGTACAAACTATAAAACATCAGCTTGCTCCGGATATGCTGGGTTTTATAATACTCATTCCAACTTTTATATACGCTGAGGTCATCGCTTAGAGGGTACATTTTTGTTCCTGAATTTTTATAGTTTTCATAATCCTGTTGCATTTTCTCTTCCAAATCCTCCGGATCCCGAAAGATACTTTCCTTTACAAAACCCGCAAGGCCCTCACTTAGCCAGGCTTCCTTTATTCGATTGCTTCCGATGATGTTATAAAACCACTGGTCGGCGATTTCCCTGCTTAGGGTTGTAAAGCCTGGGTCATTTTTCAGCTTTTCGGTATCCATAAAAATCACCTGGGGGTAATCTGCGGCAATTTTGTCAGGAAGACCAGTTTCCACGATATCCAGGTGGGTATAAGGATAGGAGCCAATCCTTCGACTGTAATATTCCAGACTGTAGGCGGCTGTACTTAGCATTCCTTCCATATTAGAAAGCTCACTAAAATAGTATAAATTAATTTCAATACCGTTGGCATTGATGGTCTTCCGTTTATAGGCATTGCTTACGGCAAAGGCAAAATCCCGTACCAAAGGAGCCGTAAAGGTGCTTGTTTTTTTGCTGTTGTTCGTATTTTGACCGGCGGGAGTTTCTTTTTTGCTTCCCGTTCCGATCACAGTAAATTCTGGCGGGGTCGTAATCTCAACTGTGAAATTGGCAACATTCGAATAAAACGGACTGCCTACAGGATAGTAAGGGTATAGATTGAAATCCGTTTCCCCAAAAACAGCCACTGTAGGAATAAAATTACCCAACCAGAGATAGGTCTCGGTGGTGTAATGGCTTTCTTTGTTTTGATCATCTGCTTCCTGCTCGACTTTCCGGGTTAGGCCTCCGGTACGACCGTTAATCAAGGGCAGCTCGGCTTCCAATTGCAAGCTCACCTCAATGCTGGCGGCCGGAGCCAAGACTTCGGTCAGCGCCACTTCCAAGACCGAACCCTGTTGGGTAAAGGGCAAGTCCTCTTTTTTACAGGTAACGCTTAGCACCTTGATGGAGCCATATTCCTTTCCGTTTGGAAAAATCTCAGCTTCCTGCTCTGGAAAATATGGCTTAGGTTCTATAGTATTATTTTCGCTAAACGCATTTAAATACATGTTGAAGCAAATCTTTTCTAAGCTTACTTTTGTGTTATTTACATACTTAATCTTTTCTACTCCGACAACCTTTTTTGTGTAAGGATTGACCTCTAAGCTTATGTTGTATTCTGAGTAATTAAACGGCTTTGTGGTTGGGGTGCCGGGGGTAGGCGTGGGGGGGGGGACTTCCGTCTTTGTTGGCACGGCTGAGGCCAAGGGTGCCTTCGTTTCCGTGCTGTTTGCATTGCACCCGCTCAGCGTCATCAGCAAAAAAAGCAGTAATAGAAACAGCTTAATACAATCATCTCCTTCCAATCTATTGCTTGTAATATGATAATATATGCTTTTGTTTTTGTCAACCTGAGCAACAGTGTAGTGCCCTTGCCTGGGTTTCAGAGACTGAGCTTTTAAAAAGTAGCCACTACCTATTTACAGAATATGGTAATTATGATATTATCTGTAAAAACTACGGAGGAACGATATGAAGATACAAACCGAAAAACAAGGAAGGAATATCACTGTTAAATTCCAGGGCGATATTGATCATCATAGCGCCGGTGAAATCAAAGAACAGCTAGATCAGGAACTGGAGTTGGGCTCCGCAAAGAATCTGCTTTTTGATTTAAGTGATGTGAAATTTATGGACAGCTCCGGCATTGGGATGATGATCGGCCGCTATAAGCTGGTTGCCAACAAGGGTGGGAAGCTGGTGGTGTTTGGGATGCGCAATGAGCTAAAACGAATCTTCGAGCTATCAGGGCTCCAAAAAATAATTAACCGCTGTAACACAAAAGAGGAAGCTTGTTCCTTATTAAGGGAGGGAAGAGTATGAGCCAAGTAATAAAGGAAATAAACAATGAAGGGATCATGCCCAAGGGGGGGAAGCAGCAAAGAAGCCGTAAAAACGAGGTTTCAATTATCATGGACAGCAACTCGCAGAATGAGGCCTTTGCAAGGATTGCGGCCGCCGGCTTTGTGGCGGCCTTGGATCCCACTATGGAAGTACTGACAGAAATTAAGACTGCTGTTTCGGAAGCCGTTACCAATGCCATCATCCACGGCTATGACTGCCGCCCGGATGGAAAGGTGCACCTGCGCTGTAAGAGTGAGGTAAAGGAAGGTTTTACGGAGTTGCTCTTTGAGATTCGGGATGAAGGCAAGGGTATAGAAGATATCGAAGAAGCCATGACACCTCTGTTTACTTCAAAGCCTGAAATGGAACGCTCCGGCATGGGTTTTACGGTTATGACTGCCTTTATGGATAAGGTGGAGGTCAAGTCAACCCCTGGAGTTGGAACTACGGTTTGTATGATCAAAAATATCCACCTGTAGCTGTAAGAATACAGCATGGAGGGTTGTTATGGAAAAAACACTAAAGCTGATACAGCAGGCCCAAGAAGGGGACAAGACAGCCGTCGAGACCTTGATTAACGAAAACCTGGGGCTGATCTGGAGTATCGTGAAACGCTTTACCAATAGAGGCTACGAGGCGGAAGATTTATTTCAAATCGGCTCTATCGGTCTGATTAAATGCATTCATAAATTCGACACAAACTACGAAGTCAAGTTTTCTACATATGCTGTTCCGATGATTATGGGAGAAATTAAACGATTTTTAAGAGACGACGGCATGATCAAGGTTTCCCGGCCCCTAAAGGAACTGGCCTGCAAGGCTCGGTATATGAAGGAATCACTGACAGAAAAATTAAGCCGCGAGCCAACCCTTTCGGAATTGGCCACGGCCTTAAACGTTGCCCATGACGAGTTAATCTTGGCCATGGAATCTGTTGTGGAGGTGGAGTCTCTTTACTCCACCATCAAACAGGGGGATACGGGAGAGGCTTTTTTGATCGACAAGCTGGATCAAGATAATGGGCATGACGATGCCACGATAGATCTTCTGTCTTTAAAGGAGGTACTCAGCACCCTATCCCCCAGAGAGCGAAAGATCATTGAGCTTCGATACTTTGAGGACATGACCCAGACTGAGGTCGGAAAAGAAATCGGGGTTTCTCAGGTACAGGTATCGCGAATCGAAAAGAAGGTTCTGAAAAACTTACGCAATGTCCTTGCATAAAAAAAGCCGATGCAATCCTTAAAATGGAACCTAAAGAATGGACAATAATAAAA
>CAZSXS010000070.1:0-19908 GCA_964611385.1 uncultured Defluviitaleaceae bacterium | reverse complement strand
GGGGAAGGAGAAGAAAACTTTTTTCGCCGTTTGAAAAAAGTTTTCTTCTCCTTCCACCCACGGTTTTGAAAGACCCAAAAAAAGCTGTTACGACCTGAATAAATCAGGTCGTAACAGCTTTTTTTGGGTCTTTCTATTTCCATAGATGATACCAGGGGTTCATCTCCCCTACTCTCCCCTACTTTCATTTTCATGCTCCAGCTTGATCAGCGCCTTTTTGGCGGCATCCTGTTCAGCGTCTTTTTTACGGGAGCCTATGCCTCTGGCCAAAATCTGATTCCCAAAACAAACTTCAACCTCATAGGTTTTGTTGTGGGGAGGCCCGGATTCCTTAATAATCCGATAAGAAACAGTTTGTTTACTTTCTCCTAAAAACCGCTCCTGAAGAATGGTCTTTGGGCTAAAGGTGTTGAAATTAATTGGTTTCTGAAAGTCATCCTTTAAAAAACGAAGAATCAGTCCCCTAGCCTCTTCCAGGCCTCCATCCAAATAGACGGCACCAATCAGCGCTTCAAAAGTATCCGACAATAGAGAAGCTCTCTTTTCTTCACCGGTACTGGAAGCACCCTTATCAAGCTTCAGTAGTGAACCTAAAGATAGATCCTTTGCTTTTAGCGCAAGATTTTCTTCGCAAACAAGCACAGATCGAAGCTTTGTCATGTCGCCTTCGCTTAGATGAGATAAATTTCTGTAAATGTATTCGCTGACAACAAGCTCAAGAACAGCATCCCCTAAGTATTCAATTCTTTCGTTAGAAGGATATTGATCAAAACCATAAGCATTCGAATAAGAGCTATGGGTTAAAGCTGTTTCCAATAGCCCTTGATCCGAAAAAAAATATCCTATTTTTTCTTGCAGCTCTTTCATTCTCTATTTTGTTTTGTTTTCGATGTATTGAACTGCATCGCCTACGGTTTTGATTTTTTCAGCATCTTCATTTGAAAACTCAATGTCAAATTCTTCTTCAAGCTCGGAAATAATTTGGAATATATCCAAAGAGTCCGCCCCTAAATCATTGGCAAAGGATGTTTCAGCTGTAATCTTGTCTTCTGTAATGCTCATTTGTTCCGCAATAATTCCTTTAACTTTATCTAATACCATTTCATCTTCTCCTTTATAATCAATTAAACGATCAGGCAGCTTTCTGTTTTCTTCACTATATCTTTTTCAATAAATTGGTAACATTGATTCAAGGCACCCTTAAAGGCTTTCCCATTGGAACTGCCATGAGCTTTCACAACAAGACCATTCAGGCCCAAAAAGGGAGCACCGCCGATTTCTGAATAATCAAAGCGTTTTTTCAGCCCGGCAAATGCTCCCTTAGCTAGGAAAGCACCTGCCTTTGAAAGAAAGCTACTCATCAATTCTTCCTTCAACATGGATAAAATCCCCTTTGCAAAGCCCTCAGAATACTTTAAAATCACATTCCCGACAAAGCCATCGCAAACAGCCACATCAACAGCACCTAAAGGAATCTCTCGGGCTTCCACATTGCCAACAAAGTGAATGCCTCCCCTACTCGCCTCTTCTTCCAGCAAAAGATAGGCTTCTTTTGTCAAGGAAGATCCTTTTTCCTTCTCAGCACCAACATTGATCAAGCCAACCTTCGCCTTTCGTCCCAGATTGAGCATGTCCATGTAGACGCTACCAATCTTTGCAAACTGTACAAGATATGAAGGTTTGGAATCAATGTTTGCGCCACTGTCAATAACCAGTGTAAATCCGCCTGTATTCGGAATCAAGGTCGCTAAGGCTGGGCGCTCAATGCCTTTCAGGCGCCCCACGATCATGGTTGCACCGGCCAATAAAGCACCCGTATTTCCAGCTGAAACAAAGGCGCTTGCTTCATTTTTCTTTAACAGTTGTAGCCCCATTACCATAGATGCGTTTTTCTTTTGCTTGATTGCCTGGGTGGGACTTTCCTCATTCGTGATGATTTCGTCGGCATTGAGAATATCTATTTTTTGAAAAGCTTCTTGGCTGCCTGTACTATATTTATTTAGTTCTTGCTTAATTAATGCCTCTTTTCCGACTAAAATTATTTTCACATCGGTTTTTGAAGAGGCATCCTGAAGATACATCTTTGCGCCTTCAATTACTGCACTGGGGGCGTGATCACCGCCAAAAGCATCAATCGCTATTGTTTTTATAATCAGTCTCCTTCCCGCCAGCAAGCAGCCTATCGTAATACATTTCTGAATAAAAAAAGCTACAAAACGCCCATATAAGCACAGGCTTATATCAACACTTTGTAACAGAAAAAATTCAAGCATTAGCTAGCCTTATTTTTATCTTTAATTTTGATCACTTCTTTTCTGTTGTAAGAGCCGCAAGCCTTACAAACTCTATGAGACATGGTCATCTCACCACATTTGGCACAAGCAACAAGACTAGGAAGAGAAATCTTCCAAGTTTGCGCTCTTCTCTTGTCGCGGCGTGCCTTTGAAGTTTTACCTTTTGGGCAAATAGACATTCTTCTCACCTCCTGACGGGATTATATAGATAATGTGATTTTTTGTCAAGTCTTTATTACTAGGTTTCCGCAATACTCCACCAGGCATTCCCACTATGCTGATATGCCTGATAGAGTTGCAATTGTTTGGACTGAATAAGTGATCTCTACTCCAAGATACTATGAATTGAATCAAAGATACTTTGGAATTGAATCCAGTACTAAGCTTACAGTAATTCCTTCGTATCGCGGGCAATGACCAGCTCTTCGTTCGTCGGAACTACTAAGGCACGAACTTTTGAGTCGGCTGTCGCAAAGTCAAGGGCTTTTCCCCGGCAGTTGTTCTTTTCCTTGTCTACCGTAAGACCCAAATAGCCTAGGTAAGAGCAAACGGTTTCTCTTGTTGATATGCTGTTTTCGCCAAGACCTGCTGTAAACACAACGGCATCTACACCATTCATTGCTGCGGCGTATTCACCAATGTATTTTGCCACCCGGTAATGGAATACATCCAAGGCAATAGCGGCACGCTTATTGCCTTCCTTAATGGCATTTTCAATATCTCTGAAGTCACTGGAAACACCAGACAATCCAAGAACTCCAGACTGCTTGTTCAAGATATTTTCAATTTCCTTGACTGTCTTGTTTTCCTTTTCCATTAAGTACGATACGACTGCTGGATCAATGTCACCGCTACGGGTTCCCATCGCAAGACCTTCGAGGGGGGTAAAGCCCATGGAAGTGTCAATAGAGCGTCCCTTTTCCACAGCACAAATACTTGCCCCGTTTCCAAGATGGGCAGTAATGATGTTTAAGCTATCAAGGGGCTTGCCAAGAATTTCAGCAGCTTTTGCAGAAACATAACGATGGCTGGTTCCGTGGAAGCCGTATTTTCTGATTTTATATTTATCATACAGCTCATAAGGAATGGCATAGAGGTATGCTTTTTCTGGCATGGTTTGGTGAAAGGCTGTATCGAAAACCGCAACCTGCTTAACATTAGGCATCAGCTTTTCGCAAGCATTGATTCCGATGAGGTTTGGTGGGTTATGCAAGGGCGCCAGTTCACAGCAAGCTTCAAGTGCTTGTATGACCTTTTCGTCGATGATTACGGAGTTGCAGAAAGCTTCTCCGCCATGAACGACCCTATGACCAACGGCATTGATCTCATCAATGGAATCAATCACACCATGATCTTTATCTACTAAGGCTTCCAGCACCATGGAGACCGCCTGTGTATGATCCTTCATGGGGGATACCACAGAATACTCCGGCTTTTGGGAGGCTTCATGTTTCAGCTTGGAGCCCTCAATGCCGATTCGTTCGCAAAGACCCTTTGCAAGAACCGTTTCATCCTTTTCGGTCATGTTAAACAGCTGATATTTTAAAGAGGAGCTTCCACAGTTTAAGACTAAGATTTTCATGCTTTTCCCCTCCCCTACTTCGCTTGCGCCTGAACGGCTGTGATAGCAATAACACCAACGATATCCAAAGCGGTACAGCCACGAGACAAGTCATTTACAGGCTTCGCAATACCCTGTGTGACTGGGCCGTAAGCCTCTGCATTGGCCAGACGCTCGGTCAGCTTGTAGCCGATATTACCGGCATCTAAATCCGGGAATACAAGCACGTTGGCCTTACCAGCAATTTCGTTTCCGGGTGCCTTTTTCTGTCCGACTTCCGGCACAATGGCAGCATCTAATTGGAATTCCCCGTCTAATTTTAAGCCTGGATTGGCTTCCTTAGCCAGTTTGGTGGCTTCAATCACCTTATCAACATCGGGGTGCTTTGCGCTTCCTTTAGTTGAATGAGAAAGCATAGCCACTACGGGCTCTTTCTGAACCAAAAGCTCAAAGGATTTTGCTGAGCTTTGAGCAATGGCGGCTAATTCTTCAGCATTTGGATTTTGAACAAGACCGGAGTCTGCATAAATGAATACACCATTTTCACCATACTTGCAATTGGGTACAACCATTAAAAAGAAAGCGGAAACAAGCTTTGTATTAGGAGCGGTCTTCAAAATTTGAAGAGATGGCCTTAAAACATTGGCAGTTGAATTAACCGCACCGGCAACCATACCATCAGCAATGCCTTCTTTAACCAGCATTACTGCAAAGTACAAGAAATCCTCCATAATCAGCTTTTTGGCTTCATCCATAGTAAGACCCTTACTTTTTCTCAGCTCATAAAGCTTTGTGATCAGCTCTTCAGTTTTATCGTAATCAGTAGGATTGATAAAGGTGGCCTTGGACAAGTCCAAATCTGTAGCTCTGGCAGAAATCTCCTCCTTGCTTCCGACTAGGATCACGTTCGCGATTTCTTCCTTCAGAGCCATAGAAGCTGCATCCAAGGTACGTCTGTCCTGTGTTTCAGGCAGCACGATGGTTTTTCTGTCGTTTCTTGCTCTTGTTTTAATGGTTTCTAAAAAGTTCATTGTACTTCTCCTTTTATTATATAAAATATTATTGATCGGCTAATAATTTTTCCAAATCCAACAGGAGCTTTACTTTACCTTCCGTTTTTCCAATGTTACGAATGTAGTGGTTATAGTAGTTTAACTTAACACTGGGTGGAGGCATAATGTTTTCTTCGCTGATGGTAACAACCTCATGGATGTTGTCTACCACCAAGCCTATAGAGTATTCACCGTGCTCAATGACAATGATACAGGTAAATTCATCATATTCCTTATGGGGCTTTTTAAAACGTTTGCGGACATTGATTACAGGAACAATTTCGCCTCTCAGGTTCATAATCCCCATAACATAAGGAGGGCACTGCGGAACCAAAGTGATGGTTACCGTACTAAAGCTGATAATTTCCCCAATACTGATTACCTCTATGCCATAATCCTCATTGTCAATCTCAAAGGATAAATATCGATCCTTTATATCATCTTGCATTTCCTCAACAACTTGATCATTCTCAGTGGACATAACTTACCTCCCTTTATTTATCAAAGAAACCTGGAATATCAATGATCAAACTGATATCGCCGTTTCCAAGCAAGGTACAACCGCTTAAGCCGCGAATTTTCTTAATATACTTAGGCATCGTCTTTACAACCACTTGCTGTTCTCCAATCAAATCATCAACAAAAAGGCAAATTGTTTGATCACTGTTTTCAAGTGTAATCATGATCCCATCTTCAATATCTTTAACACCATCGTCAATATTAAAGAACTCGTTAAGCCTTACCACATTATAAACCTCACCTCTGGAGGTTTTGATCATTTCATTCCCGTCGGGATCGCTGAAAACCTGATCCTTTGTGACCTTGAAGCTCTTTTTGATGTTAATGATGGGGATCGTATACTTGGCATTGCCCATCTTAATGGTCATGCCTTCGATAATTGCTAGGGTCAAAGGTATTTTCAAGGTAAAAGTACTGCCCTCATTGGGGACAGAATCAACCAAAACTGTACCGCGTACAAGCTCAAGATTCTTTGAGACCACATCCATACCAACGCCACGGCCGGAATAGCTTGTAACGGCTTCGTTGGTGGAAAAGCCGGGTAGGAATATAAATTGATAGATTTCCTTATCGGTATATTCAGATTCAGGTTTTTTAAGCAAACCATTATTTTTGGCTTTTTGCATGATTTTCTGTTTGTTTAATCCAGCACCATCATCCTTGATGATAATCAATATATCACCACCGGAATTTTTTGCTTCTAAAAGCACAGTGCCTCGTTCAGGCTTACCGATCGCTTTTCTTTCTTCTGGCATCTCAATACCATGGTCGATGGAGTTTCTGATAATATGCATTAAGGGATCCGATATATGCTCTATGATGTTCCTGTCTACTTCGGTCTCTTCACCTACGATATCCAACTCTACATCTTTTTGCAAAGATTTACACATATCTCGCACAAGTCGTTGCATTTTAAAGAAGGTTGTTGACAAGGACACCATTCGCATGGACATAACCGTATCTTGGACATCCTTAATGATCTTACGGAGCTGCCTGGTTTCTTTATGAAAACTCTCAAGCTCCAAGCCTTCTAAATCCGGATTTTGCGTTACCATAGCTTCTGCTATGACCAATTCACCCATCAGATTTAAGAGTAAGTCCAACTTACTGAGATTTACGTTGATCACATGCTGAGAAGGAGGCTTCTTAGCAATCTGGGTGGTCTGTGCTGCTTGGGCTGAAGGCGCATTGCTTTCACTATGCTCTGCCTCGTGGTGTATTGATTCTTGCGATTCTACCTTCTTCGGCTCTTCCTTTTCTTTTGTTTGCAAGTTGTAGGTTTTTAGATAGGGCACACTTGAGAGCAATTGATTAATAGCCTCATTGGTCTCAAAGGTTTCAAAGCTGACAGAAAAGCCTCTCTTCCGTATGGCTTCTATTGATTCTTCCTCTAAAATATTGGATGGGGTATAAGAGAGGATATTAGAATTCTCTTCCAGGATATGAATAAGGTTATAGGCCCGCACATTTTCCATTTCCGAGCCTTCCTTAAAGTAAATCGTCGCGGTGTAGGTAGACAGCTTCATCGTCGCATCCTGAGCTTCCAGTTTTAAGTCCTTCAAATAGATGGTTTTTTTCAATAAATCATAAATTTCATTGTATGTTAGTTGTGTTTTAAATTGAACAGTAAATCCATTTTTACGGATTTGCCCAATGGCATCTTCGCTTAGAATATCGACTGGCTCATGTGATACATTGGTGATTACATCTCCCAAGTTGTGAACCAAGGTATAGGCTCTAATATTCTCCATTTCACAGCCGTCTTCAAAAGTGATTTTTGCTTTATATTGACCGTTGGGCGCGTTGATACCGGCAGCTGCAATCGGTTCTGAAGCCGGAGTGGCGTCCTTAGAGGACTTAGACTGTGCAGAAGCTGTACTTGCAACTCCGCCGCCACTTTTCATAACACTTAAGTACTGCTTGATGCTTGAAATGAGGGGCGTTCCATCTCCATCAGGATTGTTTCCTTCAGCAACCTTGTCCAATTCGGTTTTGATAAAGTCCATTCCTTCCAAAACCAGATCAGCGATCTTAGAATAATCTACATGGCTTGGGTTTTCCTCGCGTAAATAATAAAACATATCTTCAATGGAATGGGCGGTTGTTGAAATATTGTCATATTTCATCATTGCTGACGATCCCTTGATGGTATGCATGATTCGGAAAATTTCATTAATGTCATCCGATGTAAAGCCGGATTCGCTACGTATGATGGTTTGTTCCAGCTGCTCAGTCAATTGGGACATTTCAAAGATAAACATTTCCAACATTGATTCTCTATCAAAATCAGCCAAGACTAATCACCCTTTTTTAATTTTTTATTTTATTTTCTGTATGCTGCAGGTTTCACATATTTAAACTTTGAGCTGTTATGATTGAGCGATTCGGAATGCCCAATGAATAGATAACCCCCGTCCTCTAACATCGTATAGAATTTTTGAACAAGGGTGTCCCGGGTTTGGTTATCAAAATAAATCATAACATTCCTACAAAATATGACTTGGAAAGGTTTTGTAAAAGGAAACTGATTATCCATTAAGTTAAGCTTTCTGAACACAATATTCTTTTTAACTTCATCAATAATGATACTGTTGTTATCATCGTAAGGCTTGAAATAGGCAGTCTTCCATTCTTTCGACAGGGGGGCGATGCTTTCATTAGTATAGATTCCTTTATAAGCCTTGGTTAAAACGTTTGTTGAGATGTCCGTAGCAAGAATTTGCGTATTCCAAGCCTTATTTCTTTTTTTGAAATAGTCCATCAGGATCATTTGCAGGGTATAAGGCTCCTCTCCGGAGGAACAGGCAGCACACCAAAGCCGTATATCCTTTTGAGCGGAATACTTTTCTTCTATATAAGGAAGAACAGTATCTCTAAAATAATCGAAATGATCTACCTCTCGCATGAAGAAAGTATGGTTTGTCGTAATTTTGTCAATAAATCTTACCAAAGCATCTCCGGTTTTGTCTTCCTTGAGAAACTTAAAATAAGATGTAAAGTCTTCAAATCCTTTTTCTACTAAAGTAGCCCTTAATCTGGAATACACCAATGATTTCTTTTCATCACTTAAATTGATACCGAAATTTGCTTTTATGAAGTCCCTAATTTGATAGAACTCCTGATCGGTGATGTCTTTCATATAACCTCCGAACTGCCTCACACATCGTTTACCAAAAAATACTGGGTCTTTAAATACTATTTACCTTACGAACAATATTAATACACCAGTTCTTAAACATCAAATATATTAATTATAGTCCGCATTTCAAAAAATAGCAAGTGTTTTACACAAAAAATGAGGATATAAACCTGTATTCTTTAAAAATATTTTCGCCTTTCTTGAAGAATGGGCTTTTTGTGCTATACTCAGTACAGTTCAACTTTGCAAAGCTGCCACGCAAAACAATAGAAATTTAACTAGGTCTTATGATGGCGGCTTTGGAACTGTTTAAGACTGCGTATAATGACATAGATTAAAGGAGCGACTATGACGAAGCTTGTTGGTATCATAACAGAATATAACCCATTTCACAATGGTCACCGCTTTCATATTGAAAAGGCAAAGGAACTTAGCAAAGCCGAAGCTGTGTTGGCGGTTATGAGCGGAGATTATGTGCAAAGAGGTGAGCCAGCTATACTCGATAAGTATTTGCGAACCAAGGCTGCCTTGTTGAATGGTGTGGATGTGGTTATTGAGCTGCCCTCTGTCTTTTCTACGGCCAACGCTGAATTTTTTGCCAAAGCCTCGGTAAGGCTTCTAAGCGAAGCAGGTGTTACTGCTCTTTGTTTCGGCTCCGAAAGTGGAGACATTGAACGGCTAAAGGAAGTAGCTGACTGGTTTGATCTTTCATCTGAATCAAACGAACCGTACCAAAAAGAATTAAAGGAACAACTGTCAAGGGGTCTTTCTTTTCCACGGGCAAGCTTAAATGCTCTCCAGAAAATGAAAGGAGCGGAGGAGACCAAAGACTTGGAGACACCTAACAATATTTTGGCGATTGAATATCTGAAAGCAATAAAGAAAATCAACCCCTCTATAGTGCCCTTTACGGTACAGAGATTGTCCAAGCATAATGAAAACAATCTGGAAGGGGTGTTTTCTTCCTCGGGTGCTATACGAAATGCTTTATTAATGGGTGAGTATACGCTCTTAAAGGAAGTCATGCCGGAACCTTCCTTGGAAATTTTGATGAGCCATATTGATCACTTGACGGATTTTAATGAATTGAGTCCTATTTTCCACTATAAGCTTAAAGCGCTTGGGGCGCAGGGGATAAAGCAAATCTCTGAGGTTTATGAGGGTTTGGAAAATCGCATACTGGCTTCGGCTTCCCGCCATTATCTGCTTTCTGATATTTTGACGGATGTTAAGACCAAGCGATATACCTTTGCAAAAGTGAAACGGATTTGCCTTCATCTTCTCCTGGGGATGGATAAGGCTTTTTATTTTCATCACAATCTAATCGGCCCGTCCTATTTGCGTATACTTGGCTTTCGGAAGGAAAAGGAATACTTGCTAAAAAAAATAATAGAGCATTCTTCTCTGCCTGTGATTACAAACATGAAGAAGGCTCCTATGATTTTGAATCCCGATGGTTTAGCACTTTGGGAAAAGGAAGTTTTTGCCTCCGATATTTATCAGCTGGCTACAAAGACAAAAATAGAGGAGAAGCAGGAGATGAGTAGGGCATTGGTGATTGTTTAAGGTGGCTCACACACTATAGACAAGCTGAAGACCTCCTGCTATACTCCGATACAAGAAACGAAGCAGAGCGCACAACTATAACCGCTATTAAGCGGTTTATAGTATGCATTCAAAACTCATCGTAACAGAAAGAGGGAGACCATGGCAAAGACCTATCACGACCAAAGAAAACAAAAGAACATGACCCAGCTTCGGGGAATACTAGCCAAGCTGCCGGTTTTTTTGGGGGAGTTTTTCCGAGGAATCGCCGACCAGACCACGCCCTTGACCAGAACAAACTATGCGAAGGATTTAAAACTTTTTTTTGAGTTTTTACAGAATATTCGTGCCTTTGGTAGTAAGGAACTGACAGAGCTGAGCTTAGACGACTTGAATCAGGTGAACGTAGATCAAATCGAGGAATTCATGGAATACATTTCCTATTATGAAAATGAAAAAGGGCTTACCGTGAAGAATGATGAAAAGGGAAAATCCCGTAAGTTTGCTGCCATCCGAAGCTTGTTTGGCTATTTTTATAAAAAGCAGCGTATTCAATGCAATCCTGCTGAGTTTATCGACTTCCCAAAAATTCATGACAAAACGATCACCCGACTCGAACCTCATGAGATCAAACGACTGCTGGATGAGGTAGAAAGCGGAGAGCACTTGACTGAGCGTGAAAAAAAATACCACCAATACACGCGAACCCGGGATCTGGCCCTGATCACCTTGCTTCTTGGAACAGGTATGCGGGTTTCGGAATGCGTGGGCATTGACTTAGACCATATTAATTTTGAGCTGGGCGGAATTAAAGTTATTCGAAAGGGTGGGGATGAGTCCATCATCTATTTTGGAGACGAGGTAGCAGAAGCCCTTCATAATTATCTTGAAGTCAGACTCAATGCGGAGGCTATAGGAGAACATAAAAAGGCGCTTTTTTTGTCTATGCAAAAAAAGCGCCTAACGGACAGGGCTATTGAAAAGCTGGTGAAAAAATATTCTCAAGCAGTCATTGCCTTCAAAAAAATTACGCCTCACAAGTTCAGAAGTACATACGGCACCAGCTTATACAAAGAAACTGGAGACATCTATCTGGTGGCTTCAGTGCTGGGGCACTCCGATGTCAACACCACCCGAAAGCACTACGCCCATATGGATGAGGAACGCAAACGGAATGCGGTAAACTATGTGAAATTGAGATAAACTCAGTAATGAGATGAGGAGGAAAGTGAAATGCTTATAAACATAAAAAGATTACGCTCCGAAAGTGGCATCAGCCAACAAAAATTAGCTGATGAAATCGGAATGAGCCAACAATCAATCAACAAATATGAAAACCACGACATTGAGCCAGACATAGCTACACTCACAAAAATTGCCGATTACTTTGAAACATCAATAGACTATGTTGTAGGGCATACCGACATAAGACATAAAATACAACACACAGTGCCATTTGCTCTTAATGAACAGGAAGCCGATTTAGTAAATAAGTATAGAGCTTTGTCACCGACAAGCAGGGTTGTTATTGACAGCTTGATGGGAGAACTGTTAGGGAAAAACAAAGCGTGACTGCTTTTTGGGCGGTCACGCTCTTTTTTGTTGCGCCTGGCATGAGCAACAGCTAAACGGTGAAGTATAGTCACTCGGCCGTCCAAATCATTTCAATATGAGGAATGCCGTCTTCCAAGTATGTATCGCTGCATTGTTCAAAACCGACAGCCGAATAAAACCCTTTTAAATGAGCTTGAGCAGAAATCCGAACGGTTTTCTCCTTAAGCTCATTTTTTATAAAGTCAAGGGCCTGAATCAAAATCTTCGTACCCAGTCGGGAATGGCGCAGTCTCTGGGAGACGACCACCCGACTGATACAAACTTCCTCAAAACGAACCCCCTGATCCAGAATCCGGAGGGTGGCTGCCAAGGCGTTTGCCAGCCAGGGGCTATCCTTTTCATCAGAGGGTAAGGCTTTCTTTTGTTCGTCAGCATAGCAAAGCAGCTGATAAGCTGCCTTGTCCCGATAGTCCATATCTTGGTAAGCACAGTTTTGCTCTAGTACAAATGCTTCACTCCGCAGACTCAGAATGTCGTAAAGCTCATCAATTGTAAGCTTGTCGTATCTTTTAATTGTAATGTTCATGATGACTCCTTTTCATTATTACTGTCAATAGGGAAAGACCGTGGAGAATCTAAACCTGTTGACATTATTTTTCATTTCGTGCCATTTACCCCTTTACAGCTCCACCGGTCACACCTTCAACATAGTAGGCTTGCATCTTCATAAAGAGCAAGGTAATAGGAATGCCGACTAATACAGCTCCGGCGCAGAATTGGGTAAAGTAGCGGTAAATGTTCTCCCTCGACACCATCTGGTAAAGCCCCAGGGCAATGGTATAGTTGGCGTAGTTGTCTTTCATTATAACGCTGACAAAGATAAAGTCAACCCAGGGTGCCATGAAGGTTGTCAATATCGTGTAAACGATGATAGGCTTTGAAAGCGGCAGGATGATCCTCCAAAAAATAGTGAACTTCGTCGCCCCGTCTATGGTGGCTGCTTCATCCAAGGAACGGGATATGGTGTCAAAAAATCCCTTCGCAATGTAGTAGGTCAGCGCCGCACCGCCTGAGTAGACAATGACCAAGGCTGCCAGTGATTGATTCAGCCCGATCGCTTTTAAAATGTAGTAGATAGCAATCATGGACATAAAGCCCGGAAACATACCCAGGATCAGCATGAGGTTCATCAGTTTAGTTCGTGCCTTAAAGCGCAGGCGACTGAAGGTGTAGCTGGTCATTAAAACAAACAGACTGGAAAGTGCGCAGCTGAAGAGAGCCACAACCAAGGTGTTCATAAACCACCTCGGATAGTTGAATAACTCTGTCTTGGTGAACAGGTTCGTGTAGTTGCTTAGCGTATAGGTTTTGGGGAAAAAGTAGGAGGTGTATGCCCCCGGCTCCGCCCGAAAGGATGATAAAACAAGCCAAAATATAGGGATGAGCCACACAACAGACAAGAGAATCAGCAGGGTGTAGATGACGATATTTGAGACGGTGTTCAGGGTTTTTGTATTTCTGATCATTGAAATTCCTCCTCCTTTTTAACGGAACCCGACAGATTGTATACGATCAATGAAAGCACGGCAGACACAGCAAAAATAAAGATACCGATGGTAGAGGCCAAATTATAATTTTGTTCGCTAACCGTTTGCTTGTAGAGCCAAGTCACCAGTAGGTCTGTCTTCCCGGCTTGGAAATAATCAAGAGATAGCGGATTACCCGAGGTCAGCAGATAGATCACGTTAAAATTGTTGATATTCGCCATAAACTGCGTGATTAGATAAGGCGTCGTAATAAAAAGCATGTACGGCAAGGTAATGCTAGTAAAGGTCTTGACCACACTTGCCCCGTCTATCCTTGCGCTTTCATAAAGATCGGCCGGAATATTCATAAGGATACCAGAAGTAATCAGCATCGTATACGGAATACCAACCCATAGATTAACCACTATGACAGAGATTCTGGCTAGCGTGGCGTTCGTTAAGAAGGGGATGGGTGTGCTTATGATGTTTCTGGAAATCAAAAAGGCATTGAGAGGGCCTTGATTGTCCAGAAGCTTTGACATTAAAAGCAGAGACACAAACTGAGGAATAGCTATGGTAGTAACAAAAATCGTTCTCCAGAATTTCTTTAGCTTGATGTCCTTTTTATTAATCATCAGAGCTAGGATCATACCAAACAGATAGTTTAAAAAAGTGGCAAAAAAAGCCCAGACTAAAGTCCAGATAAAGATACTAAAAAAGGTTCTGGATTTAAGGGGGTCTTTCCAGAAGATATTGCTAAAGTTCTCAAATCCCACCCAAGTAAAAAGATTTCCGGGAGGCTGGTGCGTCCTGTCATAGTTGGTAAAGGCAATGAGTAGCATAAAGATCAAGGGAAGAATGGTAAAAGCCAAAAGCCCAAGACCAGGGAGACTCATAAAGGTAAGGTGCAAGTTTTTGTCGAATAAAGAGCGGAAGTCTTCTCGAAAGCTTGGTAGCTTTTCCTTTTTTTGAAGCAGAAGTGTGTTATGGGCAGAGGCACGGATGTTGGCCACATAGGCGACGATGAAGGCCAGGGTAATGACGATCGTCACCACACCAAACAACAAAATCAACATGGAATTGTCGCCCTGGACATATAAGTACATCTGATCCTGCTCGCTAAAAATTTGCTTTTTGGCAGCTATACCCAGAGTCGGAAACAGAGCTAACTGACTCAAACCGAAGCGGATCATATAATAAAAATACACCACTTCCACAGCCAAAAACAAAAGCCCCTTTACGATCTGACCCCTAAGGAAGCAGCCCGCACCCATAATCAGATAGGAAAGCTTGGTCAAAGCATCCCCGTTTATGAAGGTAGAAAATAGCCATTGTACTCCATTGAAAAACGAAAGAACGCCCTGTTTGAATCCACTTGCAATCTTACTCATTCTAACCTCCCGTTAAATATGCACATCCGGCATATCAAATGCTTTTTGTAATTGTATAAATATAGTATAGACGATTTTCTTCAACATAAAACAACAGGGCACAAAAAATAGATTTTGTGCCCTGTTGTTTTTATTTGGTTAGATTATTGCTGAATTTGTTCAACCATGGCGTCTAGTAGTTCCTTGACGGACTTGGAGTAATCCTTGGCTTCCATAGTGGTACCAAAGGCTTCTGCTGGTGTCCAGAAGGCCCCTAGAACGTCCTTTTGAGAGGTAGCATACTTGTTTTGCAAAGCAAGAGCGGCTAAAGCCACTTCCTTTTTGATCACATCACTTTCGGCGACTGCCTTGTTGGAGGGACCCATTTTTTTCTCTTCAAAGCGCTTCTTTTGATTTTCCTCATTAGTGAGCCATTCGGCTAAGTCGGCTGCGTCAACAGGAAACTGGGTTTGACTGTTGATCCCCACAAGCTTATAGCCTGCAAAGCTACCCATTTGCACTTCCTTACCATCCATAGTAAAGGCGGGCAGCTTTGTAGCGGCATAGTTGTCACCCAAAATATCTTCCATATCTTTTGAATTCCAGGTTCCGCTAACCCCTGCGGCTATGGACTTGCCGATTTCACCTTTTAATACATTATCGTCACCGGTGATGAAGGCTGGATCCGCTGTAAACTTTTTGATTGCTTCACCAGCAAGGACTCCGTTTTCATTGTTGAAATCACAGAGCTGCTTGCCATCTTTTATACTCAGCTTCCCGCCTGCACCCAGGAAGAAAGAAGCAATATACCAACCGTTGGATACATCCATAAATACCTTTTTGCCCTTTTCGTTCGCCACTTTCATCATGGTATCCAGAGACTTCACATCGTCCTCACTAAACACGCTCTTGTCGTAGTACAGGAAGTAGCCGTTATCAGCAGTCATGGGGTAAGCATAGAGCTTGCCATCAACCATGGCGGCCTCTACGGAGCTTTCCATATTTTCATTGGTGATCTTATCTTTATTTCTAGTGACCTCATATAAAGCTCCGGCGCCGACCAAATCATTGATCTGGTCATTGGAGAAGGAAAAGACATCCGCCGCTGCTGCCGGATCCTCCAACACCTTTGCTCTGGCATCGGGCTCGCCTACGACACCGAAAGTAATATTATAAGTCTTATTGGGATTGGCTTTCTTGAAATCCTCAACCATTTCCGAAAGCAGTGTTTGATCTTCCTGAGCCCCCCATACCTTTAAAGTCACAGTTTCGCCAGCAGAAGCTCCATTTGTGGTTCCATTGGTGGTTCCACCTGTGTTGCCGCCGGTAGAGCTCCCAGGTGATCCATCGTTTGTACATCCTGCAAATACACCGCTTGTCAAAACTAAGGCAAGCAGTGTTGCCATTGTCTTTTTAAACATAAATCATATCCCCATTTCATTTAATTGTTGTAACAAAGATATGATTCGTCAAGGCTTTTCTAAAAATACTGTAACATTTTTGAAAAGAAATTATATACGGAACCTAGCCACTAAGGACGAAAGTACCTCGGACTGGCTGTTCAGCTCCTGCGCCGCTGCAGCGGCCTCTTCTGAGGTCGAGGAGTTGTCTTGAACCACTTGGGAGATCTGGGTTAAGCCTCTGGAAATCTGCGAAAGCTCTTCTGCTTGCTCAGTGGTGGCCTTGTCTATGTCAATAACAGTCTTAGATATCGCGTTGACGTCTCCAACAATATTGATAAAGGCCTCAGAGGTCGTGGCCGCAATCTTCGCCCCATCATTGATTTTTGTTATGGTGTCTTCAATTAGAATAGAAGTCTTTTTCGATGCCTCCAAGCTTCTGCTCGCAAGGGAGCGCACTTCTTCAGCCACAACAGAAAAGCCTCGCCCTGCTTCGCCAGCTCGAGACGCTTCAACGGCTGCATTTAGAGCCAGCAGGTTTGTTTGAAAGGCAATTTCATCTATGGCTTTGATTACCTTTGATATGTTGTCAGAAGATTCCTTTAGTTCCTCCATGGAGCTAAGCATTTTCGACATTTCATCCTTTCCATACTGCGCTCGGAGGATGGACTTTTGTGACAAATCATTGGCGTTCTGAGTTCGCTTTGTATTGTTAGTTGTTTGCTCATGAATCAGCTGAATAGAGTCGTTTAACTCCTGGATGGCTTGGGACTGACTGGAAGCACCTTGCGCAAGATGCATAGAAGAATCGGAAATCTGCTTTGCACCAGAGAGTACACTATCCGCCGAAGAACGAATTTCCGTTACAGTACCCTTGAGTATGTGATTAATATTGTTGATTGATTCTTTAATCTGATCGAATTGTCCTACATAGTCCCGATTAATGGTTTTGCTTAAATCCTTTGTGGCCATGGTTTCCAATATGTGGGTAATTTCGCTAATGTAAGAGCCGGTAGACTGTACCATGACTTCGAGGGATTGGAGCATTTTGGCAAATTCACCATGATGCCGATTCTCAATTTCATAAGCAAAATTCCCCTTCGCTATGGCTTTCAAGGCCAAGCTGACCTCATGAATAGGCATACTTATGCTTTCCAATAGGTGGTTAAGCCCATCCGTAATCCTCGCCCAGCCGCCGCTGTAGCGCTCCGTATTGACCCTTATGCTTAAGTCTCCGTCAGTGGCAGCTTCGATAAGCTTTGTAATGTCTGAATGCAAGCATGAAATATTTTGTTTCAGAGCGTCAAACTTTTCGTTAAAGATCACTTTCTCACCCACAAAGCTCTTGATGGTCTTATCAAAGTTTCCGCTGCCTAACTCGCCAAAGGCATCCAACAAGGTCAGCGTATCCATCGTCATGGAAGCGACCAGAGAGTTGATATCCTTAACAACAATCTTATAGGAGCCAGAAAAACGCTCATCCGGAATTTGAGCATGGAATTCGCCTTTTTCAAAAGCTTCTGCCATTTCTCCAATGCTTTCAATCAGCAAATGAATGGTATCTCGGACCGCTGCAAAGGAAACCATCAATTCTCCGATTTCGTCCTTGGCATAGTGAACCAGGTTCAGGTTGAGATTTCCCTTGGCCATCTCTTTGGCAAGACCGGATAGGGTGGTCAAAGGCCTTAGGGCCTGCCGAAGTACAAACCACATCACCAGATTTCCCAGCAAGATAAACAAAATCACCAAAATGATATTTACTTGCTCTATACTTGTAATCGCCTGATAGTATTCTGAAACTGGAATAATATAACCCAAAGCCCAGGGCGTTGATTTCAATTTAAAAAATGAAAGAATCACTGCGCTACCATCATAGTCTGTACCCTTCTGAAAAACCGCATTACCTGTTTGCAGGGGGGCAATCAACTTTGTATAGTCTCCGCTTAAAGCTGAAATATTCGTTCTGAATTCATTTTCTTGACTATCTACATAAGGCAAAAGTTTCTGATCCTTGTGGACTAGAATATTATTTTCACCATCTACGATGATGGGATAGCCGTTTTTGTAGAGTTTGATGGAAGCTGCAATCTCATTCAGCACATCCATTTCAAAATCAATGGCAAAAACACCTACAAACGCTCCTTGTCTGAAAATAGGAGCCGCAATGGTGATCACCATGCTGCCTATAAGGGCGTCCATGTACGGGGGAGTAATGACCAGTTTCTTCTCGGCCTTAGCCATTTGATACCAGCCTCTTGTGGTACAATCGTAACCTTCTGGAATATCGCCCGTTGTAAAATAGATTTCCTTCGTCTCGTAGCCCGTATAACAATCCAAAAGTTTGATTTTACTGTTGTTCAAAATTTTGGTCTGATAAGGCAAATTGACCTCATGACTCAGACCCAGATCTTCAAAAAAGCCAAAAGCATCGGCATGGCTTTGTGTGAAGCTGATTTGAGTTTGTAGCCAGGCTTCCATTTCCTCACCATGATTAGCAATGGTTTCGATGGTTTCAGCTGCGCTACGCTTTAGTAGTTCTTTTTTAAAGAAAACATAGCCCGTAACTGAAAGCACGATGAGCAGAACGGACAGCAACAGTGAAATAGAAAGTAAAAGGTTCTGTTTAATTCCAAGTTTTTTCTTCATTTTGTGATCCTCCCTAGTAGATAGTCGTGGCTGAGTATAGCATCAGGTATTTTTGTTTTCAAGGGGCAATCAAAAACCCTGAGCGATTGAAGTCACTCAGGGTTTTTGATTGCTGTTTTGGAGGCAAGTATAAAGATCATAGTTTTCGATTCTTTATGCCATTAAACTATTAATGAATCCATCTTGATCCGTCCCAGGTATAGGTGACATTTACTTGAATATCGCTGGGACTGGAACATTGCGTGCTCCCTGCATTGTTGTAGAAATCGCTGAAATTCGAAATGGTTCCTACAGTCGATAACTCTACTGTAGGAGGCGATGTCACATTGATCCCTCGTATCGTACGAATTGACCCTGAGTTGTCAATTGAGGCCATACCGCCGATCTCAATTACGTTAACATTTACTAGCGCCGAAATAGTTAAATTGGCTTCGGCATTTTCTTCAACGACCACCTTTGCCAGAGGTATAGAAGTGTAAAGCCGTAGACCTCTTGTTTCAGCCTTAATGAGCACTTCTCCGTTTGTGCCATATTCCTGATGGATCTTCCGTCTAAAAATATACTACTCTGATCAAGTGACGAAACTTCTATTAAGGCAGCAGCGTTGTCTGTAAAAGATGAATCTCCACTCATGGTAATATGACCGTTGTCCGTTTCGTACATACGGCATTTCTTTTTTGTCGCTCTACTGTAAGCTGTATTGAGAATATCCTCGAATGTTTTCCTTTCGACACACAACGTAAGCTTGATTAACCCTATAGAACATTTCATTTGAAACTCCTCCTTTGCAATTTAGTTTTACATTGTAGTTATTAAGATAAATGTTTTTAATGGGGCGTTCCTGTGGTACAAGGGTTGACTAATGCTTACGGTAATTGGCTACTGTCCTGTTTTTAATATAGTTGTTGATACAACTATAAAGCGGCTTCCACCGCTCACTCTTATGTACTTACTAATAGCTCTTAAACTTTAATATAGTAATATCCCAAAGAATAACAAATGACGTGGCGGCTTAACAGCCCCACGTCGTTTGTTGTGTAATAGGTAATTGTTTACATAAGTATTAGTCTTACTAACCTATAAAGTTTTAAGAGTACATACAGCTCCATAATCCTTCTTCCTATCCCGCTCATTATGTACCCCACAACTATTTCCCCTCAATAATTATAGAGGTTTACTCTTCCGGAAATTGCGTAATCAAACTATCTAAATAAGAACTAAAATCCCCAAATAAGCAAGAAAGGAGCATATAGTGATTTCACTTGAAAACGGAGTCTATAATTGGTAAAATAAGACAATGGC
>CAZSXS010000069.1:0-20425 GCA_964611385.1 uncultured Defluviitaleaceae bacterium | reverse complement strand
TGATCAAGTAGAGTACAAATCTGGAAAACATTAGACTTGTCCTGCGTCACGCTTTAAAGATTGCTACAATGCACACCACTTACCACTGAGCTTGGTTAATCGTTAAAAGATAGGTAGGGATGTGCATTTTTAGCACACCCCTACAATTACCGCAATTATGCCATATTATACATGTTTTTACAATCCTCGCACGGAAGATTATTTAATTTGATAAAACACAACTGAAAAACACTCTATTTGTATGCCATTGGCATACAAATAGAGTGTTTTTGTTTTATGTTTATCTTTCATCCTTTGTCACGATTTAAAGTAGAACATCCTCTTACTTATATATCGACTGTAACAATTTTCAATACCATCTATAACTTGTATAGCTTAATTCATAGCTACCAACGTTAAATAACCAATAAAAAAATAATGAATTACTTAACTGTATTTTTCACAACCAAGCAAATATAGTATTTGTTGTCACAGTAGCTTGGTCAAAACGGCATAAAACAATCACACGAAGGGAGTTTTTATAATGATATAAAACATAAAAGCTAATAAGAAATAACTAAAAAAGCACCCCTGTAAACTGTTGGCGCAGTTCCAGGCGTACTTTTTTCATGGCACTTTTGGCGAAGTGTCATTTAAGGATACGTCTATTATGACTCTTAGACAAATTCATAGTAACGTATCCTCCGATAAAAATCAATTTATTTTAAGAGGAGGATTAAATTTATGTATGCAATTACAATGCTAAGGTGTATAATAAATTACACCTTGCCAGACCTCGTGCAAAATATTTCTTCAAATTGGGAAGCATTGAAGAAATTATTACCGGGTATTTACCTTCATAGAGGAAGGACAGACACAAACGGAGGACACCGAGATCGGCTTAACAGAACCGGATGGGGCATCGGTTCATACCACTACCATCATAAACTCCCCGCACATCTACATCCGAATGGGAAATGCCCCTATGAAGGTAAGAAAGCCAGTAGTATAATCAATCCATACACCGGTACAGAGGTTAATATTGGAGTGCCATATATTTTCGATGACAATTCGTATTTCTCTTTGAATTTGGTAAGTAAATCGCTAACCGCTGACGATAAACTGGGAGTGACACCTAATAGTAATACTGGTGGAGCATTCTACGCTTGCCCCACAGGTGATTCATCTAAAGATAATCTCGGTGAAGAATTTTCGTTTATTTACCCAAAGGACTTACTTGGGTTAAAAGATAATAAGATATTTGAAACTAACGATGGAAAGCTGCAATTACTGGCAACATCAGATGGAAACTCAACTACAGCTTATATCACTTTAGAAAATATTGGTGCATATATGACGAAAGATGGTTATTTTACTGACTTTTTCGACAATGGTTCAGGTGTTTGGAGTTTTAAAGTCCGAAAGCCAACCGTGCATATCACTTTTCCAAATAATAGCACTCCTTCGTTTAGTGTTGGAGACACTTTGATTGTTAAGGCAAATATCGACAAAGTGGCTTGCGCAAAATTAATTGCCGGACAACATATTGAATCTAAGGATAATCTTCTCAATCAGAGCGAGGTTATATTTAGCGGATTTACTCTTACAAATGGCGACATCGGAAATTCAACTCTTAAAGTCGAGGTAAATACCGGAGGTACTGCTGTAGACGCAAAAACAGTTACTTCTGCCGTTCAGATACAAATTGAAAGTTCGGAAAAGCCTGCTATTACAGATGATTGGCTAAGGTTATATAGTAATCCAACAGTTCCCGGAACAGGACGTACTGTAGCCAAGCATATTAATGCTAATAATTATGACTGGGGAATGGGTGAAGAGGCTGCTGATATTAATACAGAGGCACGTAAACAAATAGTAGCGGCTGGTGGAATCGTTGTAACTAATAAAGAAAACAACAATTTGTTTTCTGACACTGAAGGAAGGTATTGGGTAGCTGTTGGACCAAGAGTTGTTGAGAAAACTGTTAATTTAAATAAGGAGTTACAAGCTTCAGATTTTAAATATGGAACAAAGCTTGATATAGTTGTATTGGATGAAACTACAAGTACCACATATTACATTCCAGCGGTTTTAGGAGATATCAAAGCTCATTCATGGCCGGATGGACTCTATCAAACCGGAAAATATATTCCGAGTGGTGTATTGGAAGTAGGCTATGATGATGGAAGTAGTGTTGAATTTATAGGTTCCAACATATTAAAAGATTCAACTACTGGTAAATCAAGTGTAAATATAACAAATAATTATCGCTTGATAAGCATGATTGTTTACGATGGCGTTGTTAACTACTAATATATCGCTTCTGTAATGCTTTTTGTATCATGAAATTCATTCACTAAATGCTGCAGTGAATAGTTTTAGGAAGGGTATTCTAATATGAAAAAATTATTGATTACAGTCTCATTTTTAGCTAATTTTATCTTTTTGTTTATATATCTTGCTGAAATTAAAATACACTCCAATTATCCAATAAATTGCAATGTTGATTCAATAGAATTGGATTCCTTCACTCCATATGAAATCTTTAGCGACAGAGATTTGATACCTGAGAGAAAGAAAGCGATTGAAATGTATAGAGAATTTCTAAGCGGGGATAGATGTATCGGCGAGGATGACAATAAAATAGATATCAGCTTTTTAACAATCCCTAAAGGCGAACCTGATCGGCACTACTACGCAGAATATTCTATATTTGATTTAGATAGCAACGTAATACCAAAACTTCATATTAGAACGGCCAGGTATTATTATATTTTAGGATTTAAAGATAATGGACTTTTCATATGGAAAAATTTATCACCAAACCCGCGATATCACCCTATAAATAATGGTGCTTTTATCAGCTACAGTGCTAAAAGCGCACCAATGCGTGATATTTACAGCTATTTGATTTTAGATGATGTTGGCGAAGTTGTATTGGAATTTTCATTTTCCAAATGTGATAGCAACCAAAACGGTATTTATGATGAGAGCGATGAGTATTTTTTTGATGGAGCGCCAGTAACAAAAGAAAATTGGAATGCATTGACACGACGTTATTTATTTGTTGATTTGGATGGATTAGAGCGAATTAGAGATGAAATTGAGTGGATCGTTATTTATGAATCAACCACATAGTTTATAATTGCAAAATAGAAAGCAAATTCAATCATACTAAAATTCATAACAAATTTGAAAAGCAAGTCAATAACAATGCGCTTAACATTTTTCCGAATGTAACAAGTAATTTTATACCGTTTTAAAATTGATACATTTGATGATTTTCATTTATAACAAGCAATTATTATTAGTCCTAAAGCCTGTTGGCAAACATCTGGAAAAAAGTATTTGTCAGCAGGTTAATTTTTAGAATCAATTTAAACAAATTAAGGGAGCCAATATGTTTAAAAAAATTAGTATTTTTGCAGTTTTATGTTTGTGTACCGGATGGATAATTCTATCCAAGATTACTCCGTTATCTACAGGAAGTTCAATAGTGGAATTAATCACTAATTATGCTTTTGAGTCTGCGAATATATCAGACGATATTCCAACCGATATACCTGCAACTATTGATTCTAATCTTTATTATAAATATATAAATGTTCCGGCAACAGAAAAAATGCCCGCTTTGAGTTTCGAGATAATTGGCAAAAGTAAAGCGCATGATTATTATACGAGTTTTTATTATCCCCATAAACTAACTGTTAAAATGGATGAAACTATCATACAAGAAATTATTTTTAATGAAGATGACTTTGCACCATGCACATTGGATACATTTGGTTTTGAATATGGAGATTTCAAGTTTGACGGTTATGGTGGATTTAGAATTCTGAGTACCTCAATGGGAAAAAATCCTTCGTATTACTTTTGGATATGGGATAAAAACAGTTTTGTTGAATATCCAGAATTAGAGATGGTTGGGTATATGACGTTTGATTATAATAAACAACAGATTAATGTTTCTAGCACAGGGGGCGGAAACCGCCATGAGTTCATTATTTATAAATATATAGAAGATAAATTAACATTAATCGAAAAAGTTATTGACGCTGATTCTGATGGTTTTAGAAAAGTATATAAATTAATAAATGGTGAATTAGAGCTAATCGAAACAAGTGAAAGTCAATTAAAAGGATGATCATAATTAGTTTAGAGTTGATAATGACCATAGTTCTTTGTTACATTCTATTAAAACTATAGCTTCATAGAAATCTCTGTTTTGAAGGAAAAGGAAACTGAACCACCACCGGCTTCCATCCGGTGGTGGTTCAGTTGAACAAGAAAAATGGTGATTTCGTCATTAACAGATTGCAGAAAGCAAAAAGGAGATTCAGCAGTTGTCCTGTAACCGCTGAATCTCCTTTTTTCATCGTTTTTTTGCCCTGTCACCAAGAATCAAATGGAATGTTTTTTTTATTGTGGTAGAGGTGATCGATCATTATGGTGCTTACCAAGAGGCAAGAACGGATTTTTTACTTGTATTAAAAAAATTTTTTGCTATTCATAAATGCTCTCACGAAATCGAGGGTTTCGCCAAAGCGTTGGAAGTGGACAACTTCACGTTCTCTCAAGAAACGTATGGGGTCTGCAACGTCCGGGTCGTCGGTTAGGTTCAAAATGTATTCATAGGTTGAGCGGGCCTTTTGCTCTGCTGCAATCCCGTAAGAACAACTTTTAACCATTACCGTTTTAAACCGTTTGCCTGTCGAGGTCATTCGAAGCCACGCCGTTTACCTTCCCTTTCAATTAAACCTTGCAAGCCGCCTCTTGATCCAGAACAACCGTCAACGATGGATGTGTTTGGAACAGAGAGGCCGGAACTGTTGCGGTAGGAGCTTCGTAAAGGGATTTTTGAATGATTGGTGCCTTCTGTTTCCCATTAGCAATGAAAATCACTTCTTTAGATGAATACAATTCTTTCCACCCAATGGTGATACCGGTTTCCACAGGAAGTACCTTGTTAAAATATTTGGCACTTACTTCCTTGGTAATCTCGTCAAGCTGTACTGTAAAGCATCCTCTAGCATCTGAGCCATTCGGTTCATTAAATCCGATATGACCATTCATACCGATCCCTAATAAAGTAAGACCCAAGCCGCCATGATCAGCAAGCCAACGCTCCATCAGTCGGCATTCCGCTTCCATATCTGTCGCAAGTCCGTCGAAGTAATGTACTCTTTCCCATTGAATTTGTGCCTTGTTATAAAAATTGTCTGCCAGTAATTGCTTGCAGGAGCCTACCTCCTCGTAGCCCAGACCTACCCATTCGTCTAATTCAGCATAGTAAACGCTATTCAACTCTACCTTGCCATCTTGTTGCATCTGAATTAAGTGCTCGAAAACGCCAAGCGGGGTATTGCCTCCCGCAAGGCAAAGAAGGGCGCCAGGGTTTTGGTTGATAAAACAGGCAATACATTCAGCCGCTTTTTTGGACATCGCTTCATAATCTTCTTCAATAAATAACTGCAAGGATCATCCTTCCTTTACTGATAAACTTTAACCAACAAATCGTATTCAAATTTCATCTTTTAAAACAAAGCATTTTATTTCATAGGGGGTAAAAATCAAATTGCTTTTGTCTGCCTTATCCTGGATTTCTCCATGCAGGTTTGCGTTATAGCAGGCCATTTTTTCATCACAAGATAAAATGCATTCTGTCGTTACGCCGAAACCCTCATAAGCTCGTACAACGATTGTATCCTTTTCGAGATAAATAGAAGAGACTTGAATGTTTTCATGCGAAAAGCTAACAACACTTTTATCTTCCGGAATACGGACTGCATCTATAGTCAAACACACGGGCTTGCGGTTGAGTACTGACCCAAGCCTTGGTGCAATTTCAGAGTTGTTTGGCATATGGTCTGTAAAAGCAAAGTCGAAAACATGTGTTCCATTATCATATGAACCCGGCTGAGGATACATTGTACCGTCCATGCAACGAGTTGCACTTCTTAGAAGACTGACAAAAATATCTTTGCCTACAAGCTGATGCCCTGGCGTGCCGCTGTTTGCTACTGCCAAGCCGATGTTATTGTCACTGTAATCCACCCAATGGAGTGCAGGATAATCACCGTGTGCATGTGCATAGTCCGATGGCTTGAGAGTGGCTGCAACGTTGCTTCGTATTGATACGGTACTTCAAAATACGGCTTTCTTTGAAGAGCTGCAAATGGTGTATCATACAGTGCGACTGCGTTTAATGGGTCCAACTCTACAGGAATACGCAACGATATCTTTGTATTACATCCGGCGAAATCCAAAGTTAAGCGCAACTGGAAATAAGGCAGATGCAAAGGGAAAATATATTCTTTTTTAAAGGATAAAGACTCGAACCCAGGCCAATACATTCCAGCATTGCCAGAAATCGGCTTTTTACCAGGCTTTACAGATCCAGTGGTTGTAACATTTATAAACAACGGACCTTCTTCCACATCTGTAACCGTTTCTTCTTGGTATTCCATACCACATGGAGGTTCAAGCAGACACTCATCCCACATAGAACCGCTCTCATGGTGGAATAGTATCTCAGCAAATCGCTCTTGCCCAAATACAGAGTGGCCGAATCTGTTTGAAGTAATCTTTGGGGCTGGGCCTGTAAAATCAAAGGTGTAATAATCAGACTTACCGCAATAGGCAGAAGGATCAACCTTTTTAATGCACAAGTCCGCCGTATTCGAACGGGCTGTAAAATACTTAGCACCATGAGCTGGCAAATCAGCAACAAAATAATAGTGATCGCCCTCTTTTTGAATCGGTATGTCGGCTGGAATTGCATCAATCGTGGTCTCCACTAGGCGTGATTCAGAATAAGCCGAAGGGTTCATCACGAGCAGCGTTTGCCCTTTACTTTTTTCAAGTACTCTGTCCCGTTCCAGTACTGCTTGTTCAAGAACAAAGTCCAGCTTTTCATGGACATCAATATTGCAGATATCGTGATGGCAACCACAAGATGCATCAAACTGCCCTAAATTTAATTGCAACCAAACCTTCGAAAGATCAATCTCCTTGCCAGTTAGAGCAGAAGCCAGCTCAGTGTCAAATACTGCATTTTCCGCAGCTCTTATTTTTTGCTTTACCCCGATCCTGGTCGTGTAACAGCCAGTTAATGTCGGATTAAACTCACCATGATATATCGGTAAATCCTCTTCCTTTATCGTTTTGCAGTAATCGGTAAAACGTCCAAAGGTAACTTTTCTTTTTGCATTTGGATTTTGATTGACAGCTTCCAGATGTTTGAAAAACATCTCATCAAGCATCTGGAACTCTGTCTTGTAGTATGCCAAGACATTGTCGCTTGTGTTTTGGAGATCTGTAAGGGTTTTAATAAAGCGTTCGCTTTCGTTCTGTATGACGGGCACATTCGATATATAGGATGATTTATCAACACCCGCATCTTGTTGAACAACGATAATCTTTGTTTGTCCCATGCCCTGCCAAACAAAGGATTGATCGGCATTCAGGCCAGATTGTGCATTGGGGGTACGTCCGGGTATCAGATATTGATAACCCAATTTCGCAAGGACCTGGGGAACTTGAAAGGGCATACCAAAGGCATCATCCAAGCTTGCTGTAATCGGTAGGCAGCCGAACTGGCGCAGGTAATACTGCTGACCCAAAATACAGTTTCTAATAAAAGACTCACCGCTGCACATGTTTAAATCAGGAATGGCATAAGCACCGAAAAGCTCCAGGGAACCGTTTCCCTTATTAAAATACTGAATGATGTTATCCCTTTGCTTAGGATTTCGTTCCAAATAATTCTCTAATACATAGGCCTGGTCTATAATAAAGCCGTATTCAGGGTATTTACTGAAAAATCCCATAACAATATTTAATTGTTCTTCCCGAATTTTATCGTATTCCTCATAGGAAAACTGCCAGGTTAAGTCCGAATGATGAGTACTGGTTAAAAAAATCCTTCCGTTTTCATCTTTATTGATCATTTTATAGCCTCCATCGTTCTCTTTAAATTAAAATGCCCAATCGGCATCAAAACGCTGTAACGCCTGATCGCGTGTAGCTTGATCGAATGAATCAATCAAAAGAAGAGCAGCTCCCGCAACAGGCTCGTACTGAGCCTCAACGCAGACAATATTTAGTTTTTTTCAGTAACGATACGGCTTATGATATTAAAGAACACCTTACCCTTCCCTTTGAAAACGCCACCTGTCAAAACAAGCGTAACAAGCGTTTGCATCAGTCCGAGCTTCTTCGACCCTTCTTCAATGTAGCAAACCAATCGGTTCGCCGACGTTTCCAGAATGTCCAGTGCGACCTTATCGTTTGAGATTGCGGCTTCCATTAACAATGGGCAAAGCTCATAGTTTTTAAACAGGATTTGATTGGTCGTAAATTTCTTATACAGCTCAACAAGATTCGGTTCATTATACTTTTCAAGAATAAGCTGGCTTAGCAGTGTTTTTTCTCCAAATCCGGTGTAATCGTCCAAAATGCTTTGCCAAGCCTTGGTACCTAACGCGCCTCCACATTGGTCCAGGGGACTAATAAATTTACTACCGCCCTGGTCTATCGCCAAAAAATACTTCATATTCGCTCCTATCTATGCCCTGTTAAATTTTGGTAGCCATTGTAGGTTTGCTTGAATCAGTTCAGGAAGCATTTTTTTGACAAGCTCCCAGTCCCTTATAAGAGGATGAGCCAGCAACGCCATTTCAGCTGTTGTCATACAGCCCCTGGATACTCTTGTTGTTCGTTACTCTCTATCGTCAGGCGGTTCCGCTCACGGGTCTTTTCAATAAGACGCATGGAGCCTTCGCCTTGATCAATATAAGGATATGGATCGAATTTAAACGGATAATCAATTTTGTATGGCCCTTCGATTCCTCCGATTCGCAATTGCAGGTAGAAATCCAACTGTAAGCTAAGACCCTTATGATAGATTTCAATAAGCTCCTTGGGATGGTCAAAGGTACCGACGGCTGCGTCCATAATGGTGCAAATTGATTTATCCTCAAACTGGATTACAAGGGTTTGATTGATACGAGACCAGCCCTCCGCATAGACCTTAACTGGCTCACGGCCAATGATTTTACAGGCCAAGTCAACGAAGTGACAAAGTTCTCCCATGATGGCACCGTGCCCCACATAAGGGTCCATCGCATAGGACTTAAAGGACACATGGTTGTCATTTATCCGCATCAGAACCATAGTTGCTTCCGATTCTTTCATGTCCTGGGTCGGTTCGTCTCCGTAACGCTTATACCGCCAAGGAGCAGTAACGGGGTTTTCCTGGTGCTTTTGTAGGATCTGTATTGCGTCCTTAACAATCGGAGCACAGCGGCGGTTAAAGCCTACCACCAGTTGAACGCCTGTCTTTCGTATGATCTTCATGATCTCGTATGCCTCGCGCATACTTGTGGCCATAGGCTTTTCAACATAAATGCTCTTGCCGTTCATTGCAGCCTCTTCAATCAGCTTTAAGCGTACATCATGGGTTGTGAGGATCATAACGCCCTGCACTTCCGGGTCCTGAATAACCTCCTTATAGTCCTTTGTCAGCGCTTCAGGCGTATAGTGCTTACTCACATAGGCAAGGTTTTCATCTACCAAATCACAGCACCATTTCACGCGAATACGATCGTTTAAAAACGCATTTCCCAAATGCATTCCTTGAGCGATTAGCCCACATCCAATAATTCCGATTACAGCTTTCTTTTCCATTTCATCATCATTCCTTTATCAAATTTTTTTGTGCTGCAGTTTGAGCACGGTTCAGATATTCATCCAAAGGCTCTATGGCAAATTCCTCCATAATCTCATGGATGCTCAACGCTTCACTTTCGCAGCTTAACAGGACACGACCCAGCTTGCCTGGATCTCTTACGGTCAAGTCCATACCGTATTTTCTAACAGCTTGCTCTATTTTTTCTTTGTTGTAGTCGAGATGAACAATTGCACAATCCGTATTAATTGTATGAACCACCCTTGGGTCATCACTTTTTGAGGAGGCTAGGATCTCGCCGATGGGTGAGAGCACGGATGCACCACAGCCCCCGCACGCACCAATAAAGTAAGAAACTATATTGAATGCCCAGCAGTTTTGCAAGATTCCGCCATGGAACAAGGCCGGAAAAATAATAATATCCGGATGGGAATCAGCGTATTTTTCTTCTATACGCAGAAAAGTTCAAGTCAATAGATATTCTACCTAGGCAATTTGCCTTCAACCGCTACATTGAACAAATTATATCTGTAAGGCCAACCGATAAATATCACGATTTAGTAAACTTATATCATTTTTTTAAGCGACATCTGGGTTTGTTCTTACATATAAAATATTGCTAAGGTTTGTTGTTTTTTTTTGCTGTACTTTTGTCAGGTTTCTGGACTTATCTTAGTCACATTCTGCCTTGCAAAGCCGCTGCCCAAAACAATAGAATTTGCCTGGGCTAAATGATGGCGCTTGGTAAATATTTAAGAGACTGAGTATATGACCAGCTAAAAGTTCCAGTGTATCTCTGCAACAATCTCCTTCGTGCCCTTTTCACGTTTGCCAATCGTGATGTACTCCACCAGCTTTTCAATCATTATTCTGTCAAGAGCTTTTAGGTCTATGTACTGCTCAATAAGTCTTTGTTTGTCGTTCAAGTTTTCCGCTTGACTTTCCAAGGTCTGAAGTTCCGTTGTCAGGTTCGCTATTCGGCTTTCTGCCAAAGCCTTGCTTTGAGAAAACTCTTTTGAAAAGTCTAGGTATTCCTTCTGGCTGATAATACCCTTTGACTTGTCCAGATAGAGATCCTGGATCGCCTTAGTATAGTCTTCCACCTTTTTCTGGCAGGCTTTGAGTTCAGCTTTGATCCAACTTATCTTTCCATCTGCTCTTGAAAATTGCAACTTTCGCTCCAGTTCATCCCTATCCAAATAAGCCATAGACAGCCTGTTGATTTCCTTTAAAAGAGCTTTCTCTAATTTTTCGACTGAAACAAAAGCACCACAGCATCTTGTCTTGTCAAGATGATGGGTGCTGCATTTTAAATAGTGCTTGCCACGACTTTTGTGGGATCGCATGGTATAACCGCAGTTCATGCACCTTGCTTTCTTAGCGAACAAGCCGATCGCGCCGTTTGAAAACGGTTTGGTTCGTTGTCCAATCAAAGCCTGCACTTGTTCCCAAAGGGTAAGATCAATAATCGGCTCGTGGGTTCCTTCGACGATATACCATTGAGCTTTCGGCCTTGGTTTGTTTTGCTTGCTTTTATAGGAGACGCTGCCATACTTTCCCTGTACCATGTTGCCGATATAAATCTCATTCACGAGCATATGGGCGATGGAGAAATATTTCCACAGCGTGCTATTTTTGCTTTTGGGTTGTTGGTAGCGCAAGCCCTTCATCCGCTTATATTCGGATGGGTTGGGGATACCTCTATCATTGAGTATTCTTGCAATGGCTGTCTTACCATAACCCTTTGCGAACAAGCTAAACACTTCACGAACGATGGCTGCCGCCTCCTCATCAATCAGCAAGTGACCTTTTATAGTAGGATCTTTTTTATACCCGTATAGGGAAAAAGAACCAATGTGAGCGCCTTTCTTTCGCTTGTTCACAAGGACGCTTTTGATATTCTCCGACAGATCTTCCAGGTACCATTCATTGATCAGGCCGTTGATTTGACGTGACTTTTTATTCCCCTTATTGTCTGTGTCGGCATTGTCAACCAGACTTATAAAGCGGACATTCCAGCTTGGAAAAAGACCGTGGATATATTTTTCGACTAATTCCAACTCTCTGGTAAAGCGGCTTTGGGTCTTGCAAAGGACAATATTGAATTTTCTTTCTTCAGCGTCCCGGATCAATTGATTAAACTGGGGTCTATTCCGGTCAGCTCCTGTATAGTCGTCGTCGCTATAAATGCCGTAGATTTCCCATTGCTTTTCCATAGCATATTGGATCAGCATGGACTTTTGATTTTGAATGCTTTCGCTGTCTTCCGCTTCTGATCGTTTATTCTTGTCTTCTTCTGATAGTCGGCAATAGATGGCTACCTTCATAGATCCTCCTTAAATAAAAACAAACCAGCCTGATTTATTGATCCCTAGAGGCTGGTTTGTTAATGGTGAAAAGCTGTTCATGATGAGAAGCTTTTTCTTTTTCGAATTGATGAATCAATTCAACCCATATTCGATTGTAATTTTCTTTGATGCTCTGGTCCTCTGTACCCTTAAATACGTTCTTGCAAACAATGTTTAGCTTTTCCGATTTTGGGTTTTGATTTTCCATTTATTTCTGCCTGGATTTTTTCATTTATAGTATTTATGCTAAAAATTTCTATTATATGCTAGGTAGTCAAGCTATACTACAAACGGGCATTAGTATCCATAGCACGTGCCAAGTGACATGGGAATCCAGGCCCAAGCCTAAAAAGGGACACCGCCCTCCACTAGTGCTAATCGCAAGCCGTTCCGGGCGGTATCCCTTCTAGGCTTTCATCGGATCGCTCTGTGCAATTTGTGCCCATTCATAGTATAAAACAAAAAGGGTTGATTGAAGACAGATCTTCAATCAACCCTTTTATGTAGTTCATCACTATAGTCGTCTTAGTATAACTTTATCTTTTTATAAACTGATTCGTTTATAACAAAGTTACTTGCCTGTTCATCAACCCAGCTTTGAATTTGTTCAACAAATTTCTTTTGGGTAAGATTCTCTTCAACACTGTCCTTTACATCGTCATAAGTAGAGTGTTTTTCAAAACGCATAACATGGTAACCAAAATCGGTTTCAACGATGTCCACATCGCCTTCCTTTGCATTGAAGGACCATTCCTCAAAGGGAGCAACCATTTGGCCACGGCCGAAGGTGTATTCACCACCGGTGTCTTTTGAACCTGGATCTTGTGAAAACTCCTTGGCAAGCTCTACCATGTCTTCTCCGTCCAAAATCCGTTGCTTTATGCTTTCGGCATCTGCAAGCACTTTAGCCTTGTCTTCTTCTGATACGGGGTTGTTGCTGTCATCAACGGTTTTAAATAAAATGTGCTTTACAGTAACAAGGTCAAACATGCTGTCTTTGTTTTCCTCGTAATGGCTTTTGAGCTCATCATCCGTATTGGTTACGTCCATGAAGGTCTTGTCGCTGAAGGTCTGAACTGTTGCAAGGTCTTTTGCTAGATCACCCATGTCCTTATAGGGGATGCCATAGGTGTCCTGGAAAGCCCTGTTCTTTTCTACAGTTGTTTTTCCCCCCATTTCATAATACTGCTTGCTTTGATCGTTAATGCTGTTCAGAATATCTTGATTGGGCTCAATGTTTTCTGCCTTGGCCTTGTCGAACAACACGACATATTCTTTGCACATGTTCATGGCCATTTCCTTAACCGTTTCCTCATAAGTCTTGTCGCCGGCGGTCTGCGCCCAAAACTCATTGCGGGCAGTTGTATTTGTAACATCCACCTGCATCTGAGCCTCAACATTCTCACGGTTTAAAGAAAGAAAGTACTTATAAATGGTTGAGGAAATTTTCTTATCTCCTAATGTGGCAACATATTCGTCATTACTACTGCATCCTGTGGTCAATAGTGTCATGGCTAAGGCGACAGCCATAAGCTTCTTTAGAGGTTTCATTGGTATGCTCCTTTGTTTGTTTTTTTGTTCCCGTTAAAATACATCAGTTTTCCAAAAATGTCAAGATTAAATTCCAGTTTGATGGGTTACACAATGGAAAAGGATATGATATAATTTCAATCATTTTTAAATGGAGGGTACCAATTTGATTATGAATTGCGAACTAATTTCAGTGGGAACGGAATTATTGCTGGGCAATATCCTGAACACCAATGCAAGATTTTTATCTGAGAAGCTGGCTGACCTTGGCATCAATTGTTTTTATCAAACAGTGGTGGGCGATAATGAGAAGCGCTTGGAGGATGCTTACCGCATTGCCTTCGGGCGGGCGGATTTGGTTATCGCCACAGGTGGCCTTGGCCCCACCAAGGACGACTTGACCAAGGAGGTTGCAGCCAACTTTTTTAATAAGGCCTTAGTAGAGGACGAGCCTTCCATGGAACGCATTCGGGAGCATTTTAGGGCCTACAATCAACCCATGACAGAGAATAACAAAAAACAAGCTCTGATTCCCCAGGGCGGCAGAGCAATCCAAAATGATAAGGGAACCGCACCAGGTATCCTTATAGAAGAGGGCAACAAGATACTGATTATTCTTCCTGGGCCGCCCTTTGAAATGGAGCATATGTTTTTGACTTATGTTTTTCCTTATTTAAAGGAAAAGGCCCAATCAGCCCTCTACTCAAAAACCCTGAAAATTTGCGGCATCGGGGAAAGCGCAGTTGAGACGCAGATCAAGGACTTAATTGAAAGCCAAAGCAATCCTTCTATCGCTCCTTACGCAAAGCCCTCTGAGGTTACTCTCCGCATCACAGCAAGAGCCAAGAGCGAAGCAGAGGCCCTTGCTCTGATCAAACCCATGGGAGATGAGATTTACCGCCGCCTTGGTGAGCATATTTATGGGGAGGATGAGGTGACATTGGAAGAAGTCATCGTCCGACTTCTGACAGAAAAGGGACTTAGCCTGGCCGTTGCCGAGTCTTGCACTGGGGGCATGATTGCTTCCCGGCTGATTAACGTTCCGGGAGTGTCGCAGGTGTTTATGGAAGGTGTTGTGTCTTACAGCAATCAATCCAAAATCAACCGCCTGGGTGTTTCTCAAGAGACCTTGGAACGATTCGGAGCCGTCAGCCCAGAAACCGCCCTCGAAATGGCAAAAGGCGTTGCCCTTCGCTCTGGGGCAGACATAGGCCTTTCCACCACTGGCGTTGCAGGCCCCGATGGTGGCACAATAGAAAAGCCCGTTGGACTTGTATACCTGGGACTGTACATTCACTCGAAAACCCACGTATTCAAGGAACTGCGTTCCAAAGGTGATCGAGAAAGAATCCGTACCCGTTCAACAGTGAATGCCCTTGACTTTTTAAGGAGGGCTTTGAACGCCTGAGTAAGTCAAAATTTTGATAAACTTATTAACTATAGAATGGATGATAGAAATGACGAATGTAAAAGTAGATCCAGGCATCTGTGGATTGATCACGAATATTAATACAGAAAGCGAAGACGGAATGGAAGTGAAATTATCCGTAAAATCTGCTTGCCAATCCATCAATCAAATGTTCAAAGAGCTTGGTGATACCTTTGATAGCTATGAACTTTGCCTTGCCAAGCCAGGCGATAATTGCCTGTATGAATATGCAAAACAAAAATTTCTCGGTCATGCTGCTTGTCCTACCATCGCTGGGATCATTAAAGCGGTTGAAGTCGAATGTAAGTTGGCCCTCCCCAAAAATGTAAGTATTGAGATTACGAAACTGTAAAACTGTGGTAACTTTTCTCAGAGATAGAGTTAGCTCTGTCACGTCCAACTCTGCATAGCTCTCCTAATATTAGGGGAATCACTCCGCTTGTTAAACCGCAGGTTGGTACAAGTTTTGAAGACTGAGTAAAAGAACGCTGCCCGATATGGCGTATTATTACAGCACATATCAGACAGCGTTCTTTTATTTTTCTCGTATATAATGTAATATACTATGAACGGGGCACAACCAGCATAAAGCGATCCGATGCTTAGGCGTGAATACGCTAGATAAGTAGTACGTGCCACGATTTTGTGCCAGTTTTACTGCAAGGAGGTAAACATGAAAAACAGCAAAATCAACAAAGGAAAGAAGCCAAAAAGATCAAAGCTCTTGATCGCCCTAATCACCAGTCTCGGCATCTTTGCAGCCGGTGCCTTCATTTATAGAGCCAGAAACACCGTTGAGACCATGGCTCCGGCTCCTCAAACCCTGTCACTTCAAAGAACGGATTTAACAAAGAGCGTTTCCGTTTCCGGTGTGGTTAAAAGTGCCAACACCACAAATATTTACTCTAACCAATCCTTCCCAATTCAAGAAATCTATGTGCGTGTGGGCGACGCGGTGAAGGTCGGCGATGTTCTTGCACAGTTGGACATGTCGAAACTGAATAACGATATCGCACAGGCTGAAATAAACTATGCAAACGCTCTTTCTTCTGCAATGGAGGAAAGAAGAGTCAGCGCAAACAGCGTTACTAATGCGGCCACTGCTCTGGAAGCTTCCAAGATTTCCCTTGAAAGGCAGCAAATGAATACAAGCAATGCAGAAAAGGATTTGCAGGACGCGGAAGAAAAGCGAGAGGAGGCCTTTGACAGCTATAGCTATGATCTGGCTATAGAAGAGGCGAGGATAGCACTTGAAAGGAGAAAGACGGATCTGCAAGCAGCCGAAAAGGATTTACAGGAAGCCCTTAACGATTTCGACGATTATGCTCACCGAAAGAATATAGAGGACGCAAAAACCAGCCTAGAGCGCAAGCAAGAGGCCTTAGCCAAAGCGGAGGAGGAAGCACAGGCCGCTTTTGACGACTATACATATCAGAATCGAATTAACGATTCAAAAATAACCCTCGACCGTAAAAAGGCTGATTTGGCAGAGGCAGAAAAAAAGCTTGCAGAAGAAAAAAGCAAAAAATCAGAGGCCTTTGATCCCTACAGCTATCAAAATGCAATTGCTGATGCCGAAAAAAATATCCAAAGGAAGGAAGCCGATCATAGAACAGCCCAGGCTAATTATGACAAAGCCTATCAGGATTACAACCTCACTGTCTATGGTTCTGTAGTCACTACCGGCGGCGCACTTTCGACAGCTTGGGCAAAGGTTGAGAGTGCTCAAACCTCTGTAGACGCAGCAGCTCGAGCCGTTGATGATGCCAGGGAAGCCTTGAAAAAAGCAAAAACCGATATGAGTCGAGCAGAAGAGAATTACAGCAAGAAGGAAAGCGAAACCAAAAGCAGTGGGATTGATGCGGCGCAGAAAACAGTTGACAATACAAAACTCGCGCTTGAGGATGCACAGTCTGCTTATAACAAAGCCTTAACGGATTTAGACAGAGCTATGGAAGACAGCGACAAGGCGCTGTATGATCGCTTAAAAAATGCGCAAAACGCCATTGAGGACGCGCAAAAAGTCTATGACAAGGCTAGCACTGATTTAGAAAGAGCCAAAGAAGACGCGGCAAAGACTGCCAATACAGCGCTTGAAAAAGCGCAAAATGCGTTTGCAGATGCACAACGCTCTTATGAAAAAGCCCTGAACGACAAAGAACGTGCCATCACTGATTACCGAGATACAAAACAAAACAAGCTAGAAGCAGCACAGAAGGCCTTGAATGAAAGCCAGATACAGCTTCAATCGGCAGAGAACAACCTTCTATCCGCTGAAAACACATTTGAGCAGGCAAAATCCAAGACTGAATCCACTGGCGCAAATATCCGTATTCAGGAGCTGAATTTGGAGAAGCTGAAAACACAGCTTGCGGAGGGGACGATTGTAGCTACAGCCGATGGAGTCATTACCGAGTTGAATGCAAAAGTCGGGGCGACACCAAGCGGTATTTTGTTTGTAATCGAAGATTTGGAAGACCTGTATGTTTCGGCCAATGTGAATGAATACAATTTATCCTCCATTGCCTTGAAGCAACCCGTCCTTGTCACAACCGACGCAAGCGGAGACAAGGTGTACGAGGCAGCCTTATCTTATATTTCCCCAAAGGCGGTCAGTCCAGCTGGTTCCACAAGCGTTCAATTTGAAGTCAGAGCGAACATTAAGCAAGCAGATCCGTTGATTAAAATCGGCATGAACGCTTTCCTGAACATCGTTACAGAGACGAAAAGCAATGTATTTTCTGTGCCCCTATCCATGATCGTCACCAAGGAGAATGAGAGCTTTGTTTATGCCCTGGAAGTTGATACCTCAAAGACAGAAAGCGCTAAAACTGAAAGCGGGAAAAATGAAGCAGCTAAAAACAAATCTGCAATAAATAAAACCATAATAAATGAAAACGTATTCAATGAAACCATTAAAGAAATTCCAGTGACAATGGGACTGAGGAACTCCACCCAAGTAGAAATAAGCGGCGAGGGTTTATTTGAAGGAATGCTCCTGTTGAAGGATCCTGAAGGGAAGAATACAAACCCTACCAGCAGAGGCCTTTTCTTTAGAGGAGGCCGATAAAGCATGATTGAATTAAAAAACATCATTAAAAAATACTTTATCGGCGAACCCAATGAGCTGACCGTTTTAAAAGGCTTGAGTCTACGGATTAATGAAGGTGAATTTGTTTCCATCGTAGGCCAGTCCGGATCCGGAAAAAGCACCCTTATGAATATACTGGGGGCACTGGACAGGCCGACAGAAGGGGAGTACAGCCTAGACAACATTCCCATCGCCAGCATGACAGACAATCAGCTTTCAGTGATACGAAATGAAAAAATCGGCTTTGTTTTTCAAACGTTTAACTTAATCCCCAGATCCACAGCCTTAGCCAATGTAGAGCTGCCGATGTTTTATATGGGGATCAAAAAAAGTGTACGAAGGGAAAGAGCAATAGAGCTGCTTAAGCTTGTGGAAATGGGAGAGCGTATGAGCCATATGCCTAATGAGCTGTCCGGGGGCCAGAAGCAAAGGGTTGCCATTGCTCGCTCTCTGGCAAACGATCCCTCCATTATCCTTGCAGATGAGCCAACCGGGGCCCTAGATACCAAAACTGGCAATCTGGTTATGGATATCTTTAAACGGATTAATATTGAAGAAAAAAAGACCGTGATCCTGATCACGCATAATGAAGAACTGGCGCAACAAACTCAAAGGATCATCACCATCCGGGATGGAGAAATCATCAGCGACAGGTATCCATCACCTGCAAAAGAGAAGGAGAAGGGGGCGGTCGAATGATCTGGGAAAATGTAAGCCTTGCGCTTGCCTCCCTGCGCTCCAACAAAATGCGAGCCTTACTAACCATGTTAGGCATTATCATCGGGATTATGTCCATCATATCCATCGTTATTATTGGGGATGCTATGACCTCGTCCGTATCCAGCAGCCTGTCATCCCTAGGGGCCAACAACATCATACTGAGCATACAGGAAAAGGGCTTCGAGCCTTCCATGTTTGAAACAGGTCGCAGAACCAATTCGGGAAAATCGCCTACATCAGCGGATTTAATCACAGAGAAAATGATTGAAGATATGAAGGCCAATTTTGTCGGGCAGATTGCAGGGGCTTCCCTAAGCTACTCTGGGGGGCGGGCGCAAGTCAAGGATGGTGACCTCTACGCCAATATTTCGATTTCAGGAACCAATGCAGACTATATTCTGGCTAATAACATCAGCTTGCTGTCTGGGCGTTTCACCTCCGTCAGCGATGTTAAAAACATCAGTCAAACGGCGGTCGTATCGGACAAATTTGTGAAAAACCTATTTCCGGACGGATCAGATCCCATAGGCCGAGAGGTGAAGGTTTACAAGACCAACAGCATTGAAATCTATACCATCATTGGGGTATACAAATATGAGCAATCAGATTTCGGTGGCAGCACAGCCTCAGATCAGGACATTTCCACCAGTTTTTACATACCCGTGACCACGGTGAAGCAGAACGTAGTAGAAAAAAATTATAACACAGTGACGGTGGTAGGAACCCAAAACAGTGATGTCAGAGTCTTGACGGAAAGGCTCCAAAAATACTTCGACGCCATCTATGTCGTCAACAAGGACTGGAAGGTAGCCGTCACCAACATGACCTCCATCCTGGACACTGTAACCTCCACACTGAACTCCATTTCAATCGCCATAGCCTTTATCGCCGGCATATCCCTTTTAGTCGGTGGCATAGGGGTCATGAATATCATGCTGGTTTCCGTAACAGAACGAACCCGAGAAATTGGCACAAGAAAAGCTCTGGGGGCAAAGAATTTTCACATTCAAATTCAGTTTGTCACTGAGGCCCTCATTATCTCTTTGATTGGCGGCATCATCGGGTTTTTGCTGGGCCTAGGTGTAGGGGTTGCCATCTCAAAGATTTTCTCCGTACCCCTGGTTGTTTCCCCCTTCGTTACCATAGGAAGCGTCCTGTTCTCAATGCTAATTGGAATTTTCTTTGGCCTCTATCCGGCAAACAAGGCAGCAAAGTTGGATCCTATAGAGGCTTTGCGGTATGAATAGAGAAAGGACAATAAAAGAGCTAACTGACCAAAAAATCAGTTAGCTCTTTTTATTATTCATAGGTAGCCGCCAGAGCTTGAACCCTCCAGCGGCTACCCTTAATCATACAATATCCCTTATTACGCTGTTTTCTGGAATGACAAATGTATCAAGCATAATCTTCGCACCGAGTTTAAAGCCCTCAATGAATCGCTCTAATTCTGCAAAGCTGCTTACTTCGCTTTGAGCAGTTATCATCTGCGAAAACACTGTTCTTCTTCGGAGTTTGGCAGAGCAGCAAGAAATGCGATCAGCTTCTGCTCATTGTCGATCATAATCTTGCAAAGCTTTGCGTACTCAGAACCTGTATTCAAAAACGTCTGAGCAAAGTAGCCAAGTGGGAAATCATAACCA
>CAZSXS010000068.1:0-20880 GCA_964611385.1 uncultured Defluviitaleaceae bacterium | reverse complement strand
AAGTGTTCCATAGTTAGGTAACATCTAATAGTGTTGTTTTGTTTTTATCTTTTACTCATTACATCCTTCTCGTACCGCATAACTTCCTGTAACCAGTCTTGACGAAGGGGTACGTCGTTTTGGAGACAGAATCTGTCCCATACGGCGCCGTAGGGGAAGGTCTTTAGCTCTTCGAGATAGGTCAAACGCTTGGTGAAGTCTTTGTTTTGCTCTGCTTCCCGTAGGAAATCGGTGGGCTCCAGTAGCGCTTTTAGTAAGGCCTTTTGCATGTTCCTGGTGCCGATAACCCAGGCGGCCACACGGTTGATGGTGGCGTCAAAATAATCTAAGCCGATGGCTGTCTTGGAAAGCATGTCGTTCCGTACTAGCTCGTGGGCGATTTCTTGTAGCTCGTCGTCAAATACGACTACATGATCGCTGTCCCAACGTATTGGACGGCTGACATGTAAGAGGACTCCCTTTGCAAATAAGGCAAAGGAGGAAAGTTTGTTGGAAATCATCTCCGTGGGGTGGAAGTGCCCGCTGTCTAAGGTGATGTACTTGCCGCGGGTAATGGCATATCCCATGTAGAACTCGTGAGAGCCTACCGTGTAGCTCTCGGCTCCGATGCCGAATAGCTTGCTTTCAACTGCATCTATGGTGTTGTTCTCGTTCAGACGTTCTGCAAAAATCTCATCTAAGGCCATGGAAAGTCTTTCACGTGGGGAGTAACGGTCGATGGGATTGTCCTTGTACCCGTCCGGAATCCAGAAATTGTTCATGGCAACGATGCCAAGCTCCTTGCCTATGTACTCAGCAATCTTACGGGAGGCTTTTCCGTGACGGATCCAAAACTCCCGAATGTCGCTGTCGGAGTGACTTAAGGTGAAGCCATCTGCTGCCTTAGGATGGGAGAAAAAGGTAGGGTTGAAATCAAGTCCCAAATCGTTTTCTTTGGCCCAAGCGACCCAAGACTTAAAATGCTTTGGCTCCAATTGGTCGAAATCGGTGTTTTGATCGGCATCCGCATAGATGGCGTGTAGATTTACCTTATGCTTTCCTGGAATTAAGGATAGTGCCTTGTTCAGATCCGCTCTCAGCTCTTCTGCGTTCTTGGCCGCATAGGGGTAGTTGCCGGTAACGGCTATGCCTCCGCTCAGAGACTCGTTTCTTAAAAAACCTTTTACATCGTCGCCCTGCCAGCATTGTACGGATACTTTAATCTTAGATAGCTTTTTGATAGCCTCTTCCGTGTCTACCCCAATACCGGCGTAGATTTCCTTTGCAATTTCATATGGATTCATGTTGATCCTCCTTAATGATTTTCCATGCTTTGTTTTTTTGTTGTTGCTTACAGATACTCGCCCAGTTTAAACAGCCCTCTTTCAGCCATCTCATTACCCGGATCAACGGACAGCGCCTTGTGAAAGGCAGCCTTTGCCTGAATGTGTCTTCCGCTGTCAAAATGAGAGACGGCAATGTTATATAGAATCAGGGAGCGGTTGCGTTTGTTTGTAAGCTGAAAAATAATGAGCCCCAAACCGATCACCATGATGGCTGTACTGATTAGGATAAAAGCGCTGTTTCCTAAATAAACAGAAAAAGCGGTCAGTAACAGACCCACAATCCCCACAAGGATGTTGACCTTGGGTGCTGCCATGGGTAAGCGGTTTTCGGCCAGAGTGCGGATCAGATCATCGTAGCTCTTGGGCCTGGAATGCCCCAAAAAGCGTTCGTCGTAATCCTTTGGCCTCGCTTTTGGCTTGGGAACCTTCACATTGCTTTTCAGTACCTGAAAGTTTGAAATCTGGTTGTTGATAATTTTAAAGACAATGTACATTTCTTTCTTTAAATTTTGACCTCTTTGGGAATACACGCGCTTGGTTACGGTCAAGATGTAGTATCGATTCTGCTCGTAGGTGTCGATGGGTGAAATCATAATGGTGTTGGTGGCAGGGTTGTATGTGATGTTGGTTTTTAAAATATAGCCTTCTGTGTCGGTCACATCCATGGTGCGACTGGATACGGTATCCGGATCAAGTGGGATGTTAAACTTCATGTACCAGTTGATCACTTCGGTATCCAGTTGAAACCCTTTCTGGTTAAACTTTTCTTTAAACCCTGGGATGTTGCTGCTCACTTCCATATTAAATTTTGCCATAACATCAATCCTTACCTTATAGATTCCCCCTATGAAAAGGTCGTGTAACCACTGGTATTGTATACCACCCATTGCTTTTTTTCAAGCCTCAAAGAAAAATTCATAGGCGAATTTCAGAAAACTTTGGGATTTGCCTCTTGACAAAATTTTTTTTCTATTGTATGATGCAAGTAATTAAATACTTACTTATCATGAGAGGTGGAGGGAGAAGGGCCCTGTGAAACCCAGCAACCGGCTTTACGCAATGGTGCTAATTCCCCCGAGGGCTTTTCTCGGAAGATGAGTTGATTCTGATAATAAGCCCCCTGTGGGCTTTTTTTGTTGCTTTGCGTAAGCGCTCTCTTTGGCATGTGCACTGCCATTTAGTATTATTTAAAATATTTACATGGAGATGATAATTTTGTCGAAGCGTTTATTTACCTCAGAATCTGTTACAGAGGGGCATCCGGACAAAATGTGCGACCAGATTTCGGACGCAGTCTTAGATGCCATTTTAGCTCAAGATCCTCAAGCCAGAGTCGCTTGTGAAACCCTTGCAACCACCGGCATGGTGATGGTGGCCGGAGAAGTTACAACTAATTGTTACGTGGATATTGACAAGTTGGTTCGTGAAACCGTACATGCAATCGGATATGATAGGGCAAAGTTTGGCTTTGACAGCGAGACCTGTGCCGTTATAACCTCTTTAAAGGGGCAATCACCCGACATCGCTCAGGGCGTTAATGATGCCTTGGAGGTTAGAGGGAGTGATTATGACGAGTTAAGTGCAACTGGAGCCGGAGACCAGGGAATGATGTTTGGTTTTGCTTGCAACGAAACACCTGTACTAATGCCCATGCCGATTTACCTGGCTCATCAGCTGACCAAAAAGTTGACCCAGCTTCGTAAAAACGGAACCCTTAGCTACCTACGTCCTGACGGCAAATCCCAAGTCACAGTTGAGTACGAGGACGACAAGCCAGTACGTATCAATAATGTGGTTATTTCAACCCAACATTCCCCTGATGTTGAACATGCTACCATAGAGAAAGATATTATTGAGCAAGTCATCAAGGCGGTAATCCCTCGTGATCTCCTGGATGAAAGTACAAAGTTCTATGTGAATCCCACAGGTCGTTTTGTTATCGGCGGCCCTATGGGAGACTGCGGTCTCACGGGACGTAAGATTATCGTAGATACTTACGGCGGATATGCCAGCCATGGCGGCGGCGCTTTCTCCGGAAAGGACCCCACGAAGGTTGACCGCTCCGGCGCTTATATGGCCCGCTACGTGGCCAAGAATATCGTTGCCGCCGGATTGGCTGAGCGTTGCGAAATCGAAGTGGCCTATGCCATCGGTGTTGCCCATCCTGTTTCCGTTCTGATCAATACCCACGGCAGCGGAAAGCTTTCCGACGAAAAGATCACCGAGATCGTCAATAAGCATTTTGACTTGCGTCCAGCCGCCATCATCAAGCACTTTAACTTAAGACGCCCCATCTATAAGCAAACCGCAAGCTATGGGCACTTCGGCCGTGACGACCTGGATCTCCCTTGGGAAAAGACCGATAAGGTTTCTGAGCTAAAGTCCTATCTATAATCGTTGACTTAAGCTTGCTTTTCGTTTAAAATCCGATAAACAGTTACTATGAACAAACGCAACTTGCATAGAGCGGTCCAATGAAAGCGCCGAAAGGGACACCGCCCGTAACGGCTTGCGACCAGCACTAGTGGAGGGCGGTGTCCCTTCCGGCCCTTGGGCGTGAATACGCTAGATGCTTTATTCGTGTTTATGCTTGTTAATAGTATCACTATGTTGTAACGGAGGTACCCATGCAAAACGAAATGAAGCTTAAGATGCTGATACAGCTTTTAAATGACAAGGAATCTGCCCTGGAGCAGATCCTTGTCATTTGCGAAAACCAGGAAACCTTGATTCTGAGTCTGAACACTGAGGAACCGAACTGTCAGGAAAATCAAGAAAACCGTGATTTTTACGCTCTGATGAATACAGAAAAGCAAAGCCTCATTGATGTGGTTATTCAAAGAGACGAGATTTTCCAAACCGTTTTTTCCGAGATCAGCCCGATGCTGGAAACCATAGCTCAAAGCCATCGAGAGCTATTATTGACCATTCAAGAACAAATTAAACGGGTGACGAATCTGGATGCCAAAATCCGCGTCCAAGAGGCGAGAAACCGCTCCCTGGTTTCAGGCTTGAATACAAAAGTTGCCACAAAAGTGAAACCGACCGCAAGTGCAAAATCGCATGTATTGAACGAATACGCAAAAAATTCTAAGAATTGGATGAAAAGCGAATGAACGTACAATTAAAAGTGAAATCTGTATTTCATGGCGGCATGGTGGGCTTGGCAGCGGGCTTGGTGACGGTTTTGTATCGCTTTGCCATTAGTCGCTCAGAAAAAATTTTGAAGTTCTTTATCCATCTGGTATCTGAAAATATCCTTTATTTGGGGCTTTTTATTTTGGTGCTGACAGTGGGTGCGCTTGTCTCCTATTTCCTTGTGAAATGGGAGCCTATGATCTCCGGCAGCGGCATTCCCCAAACAAAGGGTGAACTGGACGGAGTCTTTGAGCAAAACTGGCTCCGAGTTTTGACGGCAAAATTCTTTGGTGGGGCCTTGGCCATTATCTGCGGCTTATCCTTGGGACGAGAGGGTCCATCCATTCAGCTTGGTGCTATGACCGGGAAGGGCTGCTCAAAAGTAGTCAAAAACCCCTCCCTGAAAAAGCAATACTTAACCTGCGGCGCAAGCGCCGGACTGGCAGCCGCCTTTAACGCCCCCATTGCTGGTGTATTGTTTGCCATAGAGGAATTACATAAAGGCTTTTCAACCGAGTTGGTAATCTCCACCCTGTCTGCAACTTTTATTGCTGACTTTGTTTCCCAATGCTTTTTCGGTTCAAAGCCATCCTTTGACCTGGGTGTGATCGTGCATCAGCCCCTGTCCACTTATTGGGCTTTGATTCTGTTTGGCCTTCTTTTGGGCGCTTTAGGTGCTTTTTATAATTTCCTGATGACCCTAACGCATCGGTTTTACGACCGCTTAAATCGCTTTAAAATCATCATTCCTTTTGCGCTCTCAGCGGTATTGATTGTTTTTCTTCCCGATGCCCTCGGCCCTGGTCATTCCTTTATTGAAAAGATTGCGGTTAAAGATATGGCTATCGGATTTTTGCTTATCGTTTTTGTGGTGAAGCTGGCCTTTTCCATGCTCAGTTTTTGCTCTGAGGTACCCGGCGGGATCTTCCTACCTATGTTGGTTATGGGTGCCTTGATCGGAAAGATCTTTGGCAGTGTCTCCATCAGCCTTTTTGGACTTGATCAAAGCCTGTTGACCAATTTTATTATTCTGGGGATGGTGGGTTTCTTTACGGCGATCGTCCGAGCGCCCATCACGGGTATTGTCTTGGTTTTTGAAATGACTGGCTTTTCCAATTTGCTGGCTCTTGCTCTTGTCAGTCTCAGTGCGTACACTTTTACGGAATTGATTCGCTCCACACCGGTCTATGATTATCTGTTGGACAGGAGTGTTGAAAGCTACAATAAGAGGAAAGCCATGGAAAAGGACTCTGAGAACAGCCAAACTGGGAAGAAAGAAAAAAATTCGATTCACATGTAAGCTTCGAACTCGGTTCAATGAAAATTTTGGCAAAATTTAAAATTGATATTGACAATTTCTGAATACTATAGTATAATCACACTCGTTCGAAATTGAACCATGCTCGAGTGGCGGAACTGGCAGACGCACAGGACTTAAAATCCTGCGGGAGTTGATCCCGTACCGGTTCGATTCCGGTCTCGAGCATTTGTTTTTTTGATAGTGATTAGGTGTTTATATGGAGAGATGTCCGAGCGGTTTAAGGAACTGGTCTTGAAAACCAGCGAAGCGCAAGCTTCCGTGGGTTCGAATCCCACTCTCTCCGTCAGAAAGACAGACCTGTTTTTAACAAATAGGTCTGTCTTTTTTTATATTTATGCCAAAATCATCTGCTTTCCTTGAGTTTCAGCACGTTCATCCATACTGTTCCCTTGAGTTGCTCTTTGCCCCCACAATTTCTTATGCGATATGATTATGATTTTCTATACATGCTCCGCTCCACAATCATCCAACTGCGAGCAATTGCCCATGCTGGAAATCAAATAATTGCTCATAGTGTAATAGAGGAACTCGCATTCTATCTAATAGTTGAAGAATCGCGATTTTTGTTGGAGAGTTCAAAGCCGGACATGGAGTGCGATAATTCAGAAGACTATGAGGGTTGGGATACATGGATATTTGAAATTTTTGATGATATGGATTTATACGAAAAAACGGTAGTTGGTGGATACTTGCTTAGATTTTTTATACATAATGACGGGTGAAAATAGTCATGAGTTTTTGAAAGGCAATCATATTGATTGCCTTTTTTTATTTACATCAATTAGGTTAATCGTTTAAATTAGCTAATGTGCCATCAACTAGCAAATACAAAACGCCGATAATTTCGGCGTTTTGTATTTTAGTACAATTGAGATTTCAAATGCAACATTCTCTGACTGTAAGGCCTTAAGATCTATCACTATCCCAGCTTCAGTTACACGCATTGGGAGCGATGCTTTTGAAAACTGCACAAATTTGACTAGAATTGATGTGGCTGCAGGAAACATAAATTTCCTTTCAGATGACGGTGTATTATATGCTAATAAAGGCAATGGAAAGTTAGCCTTGTTGCTCTATCCGTTAGCAAAGACGGTTTCGAGTACTCTTCATGTACTTGAAAACACTGATGAGATTGGACCATATGCATTTTATGCCCACAAGCTTTTAAGAAAAATCACATTGCCAGAAGGTATTGTCCAAATCAGTGAAGGTGCATTTGGAAATGCAGACGGCTTAGCTGAGATTGTGTTGCCGACGTCACTACTGTGGATTGAGGCTAAGGCTTTCCAAAACACATTGCTAAATGACCTAGAAATCCCTGAAAATGTACAGGAAATCCACGACGGCGCGTTTACCGATTGTGCGATATTAAAAAATATCACAGTATTGGGTCAGGGTGCCAAGCCTGAGTTTTTTGGCACTGTATTTAGTGGGAATGGTGGATTTACCAATGGTTTAACCATATACGGACACGCTGGCTCAAGCGCACAAAACTATGCCCAGGATCATAATATTACATTTGTTCCGCTAGGAAATACTTTGAATATGCCAGAAGAATTTAAAGTGCCTGTAGCTAATGAAGCACCAACTCCAACTCCAACTCCAACTCCAACTCCAACTACAACTACAACTCCAACTCCAACTACAACTCCTACCCCAACCCCTGGAGAAACGGAAGAAGATGGTAATGATCTTGATGAAACGAATGAACCAGAAGAGGATGGCAATGATCTTGATGCATCTGAAGAACCGGAAGAGTCTGAACCGCCGGACGAACCCTCAGATGAAACGGAAGAGAACAACGATGAGCTTGATGCAACTGACGAGCCGGAAGAGTCTGAACTGCCTGTAGATTATGAAACTCCTGACCAAACTCCAGACGAACCGGAAGAAAGTAACAATAAGCTTGATTAGTTGACGTCTGGTAACTGAAATATAGTGCGCATTCTCAAGACCCTTTAGAAGTTTTGGGCGGTTTCTTTGTGCAGAGGCCGCCCCTTTATCTTGTCTTAATATAAACTCCTTAAGGGGCAATTTTAGAATGTTCAATGATCAGTAAAAGGAGGGATAAACTTCATATGGTGATACAAACAGACTTGATAGCATTAAAAGCTTTAAATCAGTTGCGTGGGATCAGCTTAGGAAATAAAAGCTCTGCTAGGTTAAACTCGGGGCTGAGGATTAATAATGCAGCAGACGATGCAGCGGGACTTTCGATTTCTTCAAAAATGTTTGCACAAATACGTGGACTTGATCGTGCTAGTCAGAATGCACAAGACGGAATTTCGTTGTTGCAGACGGCAGATGGATGGCTACAAGAGATTCAAAACATGCTACATCGTATTCGTGAATTGAGCGTGCGCGCAGCCAATGATACATTTACACAAAGTGGCGATTTAGTCGGCTATACATATGGCGATCGGGATCTGATGGAGCAAGAAGTGAAGCAACTAAAAGAAGAAATTAATACCATTGCCGCAAAAGCAGAATTTAATAAAATACATTTGTTTAAAGGTAAATTGGAATCCATTCCAATTAATGTTGTGTCTATTCCAGGTAGCGGGGTGTCTACTCCATGCAGTCCACCATCTAATATAATTATGGATGGTACAGCAGGCTTCTACATGGATGAGTCCCTGCAATCGTGCTTTACAAACAAAACGATCATGACTATCAACGGAATTAATTATCAATTTAATTTTGATGGCCAAGCAAGTATTTCGGACGGCAATATCGAAGTAAAAGTGTTTGAGGCAGTATTAGGTGACTCATACGAGGAGGCATTGCCAAATGAAAAAGCTTTGTTTTTAGGATCCGCTTTGTTTGATGCGGTAGTGAATAATGATCCTAAAGGGCTAGATATGATTGTTGACATAGCCTACCTTGATTCGTCTGGTGTAGATTTTTTTAGTGTACTTATTATGAATTTAAATAGTGATGACGTTACAGTTTCATACAGTTCACTGCCTTCGGATCTATCATCAAACCTCCCCACCATTCTGACACCAGTTATACCACCTAACAGTCCATTAACGTTATATTTACAAATCGGTGCAAACAGTGAGCAGGGTACAACAATCCATCTGCCAGTTATTACCCATGAGACGTTAGGAATTAATGAAGTGTCTGTAGCAACTAGGCGGCAGGCTGAAATGTCTATCACTTTATGTTCAGATGCGATTGACAAAGTGTCTGAAATGCGTTCTTACCTAGGAGCTATGCAGAATAGGTTAGAGAATACGATTAGAAGTTTAGAAGTTAGCAGTATCAATTTGTCAGACGCTAAGAGTCGCATTATGGATGCAGACATGGCTAAAGAAATGATAAACTTGTTGCGCAGTACTATTTTGAGTGAGGCAGCAACAATGGTGCTAGTTCATGCCAATCAAAATAATAGAAATACTTTAGTATTTTTAGGGCATTTTTGAAAACTAATTTCAGCCACCAGACCGAACCCACCGGCTTCCAGCCGGTGGTGGTTAAGTTTAAAAATACCGATGTGCTTTTTACGCAGATATGCCCCTGCTAGGCATTTTCTGATATCGCTCAATCTGCTCCAAGCAGAGCTTATAAACATCTTCAGAACGATATCTTTTGTACCAATCAACGGTGAAAGACACTGTCTGGGCGAAATTTAGGCGGGGCTTCCAATCCAGCAGTTCCCGAGCCTTCGTGATGTCTAGGGTTAGACGCTGAGCTTCGTGCGGGGCAGCGGGATTGTGCGCAAGCTCAACGCTACCAGAACCATAGGCCTTTATAACGGCATGAACCATTTCCAAAACCGTTGCGGTGCCGTCGTTTTCAGGGCCGAAGTTCCAAGCCCCGGAAAAGCGAGAGGGGTCACCAGAAGGGGTTTCAAGGGTAGCTCTAGTGGAGTTTTCAAGCCGGTCTTCGTAAAGCTTTTGCGCCAGCAGCAAATAACCCTGCAAAGGTTCCAGTACATGCTGCCAGGGTCTGATCGCAGAGGGATTGCGAACAAGGATGGGCACATCCTGTTCCAAAGCTCGTATGCTGTCTGGAAGAATACGATCCTGCCCCCAGTCGCCCCCGCCGATTACGTTTCCGGCCCTTGCACTGGCTATGGCCACGGGTCTTGTGCCGCCGCTTGCGAAGAAGGAATCTCTATAGGACGCAATCAGGACTTCGGCGCAAGCTTTACTGGAGCTGTAGGGATCATGGCCTCCCAAGTGATCTGTTTCTCGGTAGCCCCATATTTGTCCTGTGTTCTCATAGCATTTGTCGGTGGTGATGAGCACGGCGGCTTTAACGTTATCGGTCTGGCGTATGGCCTCTAAAACTTGCAGCGTACCCAATACATTTACCTGATAGGTCTCTTTCGGATGGGTATAGGAGTAGCGCACGTAAGGCTGGGCGGCTAGATGAAAAACAATCTCCGGCTGCTGCTCCGAAAACACCTTTTGCAATGTCGTCTCATCACGAATGTCTCCTATTATGGAGGTCATGTGCTCTTCCAGGCGGCTTCTCACAAAAACATCCTTGGGCGTATGGGGCTCCAAGGCATATCCAATCATTTTTGTCCCCAACTTTGTCAGCCAAAGAGCCAGCCATGCACCCTTAAATCCTGTATGCCCGGTAACCAGCACGGTCTTTCCCTTCCAAAATTCGTGGTTCACTGTGCGTCCCCCCGTACAAATTCTTTGATTTTTCTGATCATATACTGAATCTTTTCTTCATTCAGCCCTGGATATACTCCGATCCAAAAAGCATCTCGCATGATTTTGTCCGTATGATCTAGCGTACCGACGATACGATAGGCCTGTTGTGCTGAACGGATTTCATCAAAACAAGGATGTCGGACTAAGTTCCCGGCGAACAAGTTGCGTGTTTGTATATTTTGCTTCTCCAGGTAAGTACTTAAGGCATCCCGTGTAAAGCCTACACCCTCTCGCAAGGTCAGTAAGAATCCGAACCAACTAGGTTGGGAATTTTCTGCCTTCTCCGGCAGATAGAAAACGTCTTCTAAGTCCTGCAAACCTTCCCTAAGCTTGCGCCAGTTTTGATTGCGATCCTGGATAAATCCCTCCAACTTCTCTAATTGTGCACAGCCAACGGCGGCTTGCATATCCGTTGCTTTGAGGTTATAACCGAAATGAGAATAGACGTATTTATGGTCATAGCCAAGAGGCAATTCGCCAAACTGTTGGGAAAAGCGCCGCTTGCAGCTGTTGTCTACGCCAGGATTACACCAACAATCCCGACCCCAGTCTCGAAACGAATTGATGATTCGATAGAGCCTGGGGTTATTTGTGTACACTGCGCCGCCTTCACCCATGGTCATATGATGAGGGGGATAGAAGCTGGAGGTGCCGATATCGCCTATCGTCCCGGTATAGCGCCATTCTCCGTTTAAGCAGTACTTGGCCCCTAAAGCATCACAGTTATCCTCAATCAGCCATAACTGATGCCGATCACAAAAATCTCGCACGGCTTGTAAGTCAAAGGGATTTCCCAAGGTGTGTGCAATCATAAGTGCCTTTGATTTTGGAGAAAGAGCCTGCTCCAGTTTGGTTACATCAATATTGTATTGAGGGAGGCTTACGTCCACAAACACCGGAACAGCCCCATACTGTAAAATGGGCGCCACTGTCGTTGGGAAACCGGCAGCCACGGTAATGACTTCGTCACCCCTTTGGATCCGGCGATCAAGCAGCTTGGGCGAGGTCAGTGCCATAAAAGCAAGCAAGTTGGCAGAGGAACCGGAATTGACCAATGAACAGTAGGATACCCCAAGAAATTTGGCAAACTCCTTTTCGAAGCGTTCCACATAACGCCCCGCAGTCAGCCAGAACTCCAAAGCTGAATCCACCAGATTCACAAGCTCCGTCTCATCAAATACCCTTCCGGCGTAAGCAATCCTGTCTCCCTCTTGGTATTTCTCTGTCGTCTCAAATTTGCTTTTGTAGTATTCTTTTGTTAAATCAAGAATTTGTTCACGAATCGTTTCATGGCGATCCATAGAAACCTCCTTATTATGGGTCTTTCAAAAAAGCCGGACATGGTGGGGTATAAATGCTACGGGAATTTTGAAAGAACCTTATTTTATATACTGCGAACGACAATGTACGCAAAGCGATCTAATGAAAGCCTCGGAAGGGATACCGCCCGAAACGGCTTACGACCAGTACGAGTGGAGGGCGGTGTCCCTTCCGAGGCTTGGGCGTGATTGACGCAGATATTTGGAACGTGCTGTGTTATCAGTGTCTATGCAGTGCCCCCTCCGAGGCTTGAGCGTGATATCGCTGTTACTCAGAACGTGCCATATTATCAATGTCTAGCGCAATCCGATTCTCCCTATAATACTCATAAAGCTGACCAATCCCCTGACTCAACTCAGTAAAGCAAAAGTCGCCTATCTCTCCCAGCATCCGTTGGCAATCACCCGTATATTCATGCCCCAAGCCCTCCTGCTCCACCTGAATCTCCAAGTCCTTTCCGGAATAGGCTAAGACCATTTGCGCCAAGGTGTATAAGTCCGTTTTTCTTCCGGTACATAGATGATAACGTTTATACTTCGGTTTATTTTCCATGAACCAGCGGAGCAGCTTTACCAAATCATTGATATAAAGATAGTCAAAGAACAGATTTTGATTCATGCAGATGGGCAAATCGAAAAGAACGCGGCAGCAAGCATTGGAAATAAAGCGTATGCGCCAATCTTCATATTTTCCATAAACGCCAAAGAGCGTTAGGTCATAAATGTTATGAGAAGCCAGGGCGCTTTTGGCCATAACATACTTGGAGAAACCATAAGGCTCTGCTGGAATGGTCTTGCCCAAGTCGCTTTCCTTAACCATAGGCGGGCAAGTATCACGGCCATAGGCCGCGCCGGAACCAAAATAAAACATTTTCCCAAAATAATCACAGCAGCGTTCAAACTGAAAGTACATTTGTAAATTCTTTTCCAGTATCAGCCCGGGGTTTTGAGGGACGTTCCGCTTATTCAGTAAGGCCGCACAGTGGAGGACGATATCAAATTGCTCCCGCTTCAGATAGCTTTCCACGGCCTTCTGCTCTGTCAGATCCAGCTGTTTACTGGTTGGCGTATGTAGTTCATAGTCATTCTTTAGTTGTTCTGCAAGATTTTTGCCGATGAATCCACTTGCGCCTGTTATAAGCACCTTTTTCATTCTTCATCAATCCCAGCACTTCCAGGGCGCAGTACCCGAAGCCCACAGTTCTTCCAGATATTCCTTATCGCGTAGGGTATCCATAGGATACCAGAAGCCATTATGCCGGAAGGCAAGCATCTGCCCATCATTCGCCACCCTTTCGTAAGGCTCTCGCTCAAAAACAGTCTGATCCCCTTCTATATAGTCAAAGATTTCACTTTCAAAAACGGAAAAGCCCGCATTGACCCAAGAGCCGCCTTGCTTTGGCTTTTCTTTAAAGCTACGGATGAGATTGTTTTCATCAATATCCAAGACCCCAAAGCGACCAGTGGGCTGAGCCGCAGAAATCGTGGCGATTTTACCGTGCTTTTTATGGAAGGCAATCAGTTCCCAAATATTCACACTGGAGACCCCGTCACCGTAGGTCAGCATGAAGCTTTCTCCATTCACATAGGGCTGAATTCTCTTTACACGGCCGCCTGTCATGGTTCCCAGTCCCGTATCCACCAAGGTCACCTTCCAGGGTTCGGAAAAAGTACTGTGTATCTCCATTTGGTTATTTGCCAAGTCAATGGTCACATCGGAAGCATGGAGATAGTGATTTGTAAAATAATCCTTAATGACATTCGCCTTATAGCCGCAGCAAATGATAAAATCATGAAAGCCATAGTGAGAGTAAATCTTCATAATATGCCATAAAATCGGCTTACCCCCGATTTCTATCATGGGTTTGGGCTTTAAGTGAGACTCCTCACTAATGCGGGTACCATAACCTCCCGCCAGGATAACCGTTTTCATTTATTGAAACTCCCTTCTTTTTCCTTCCAGGTGGGCATAGGAAAGCTGAGGATCATAATCACGGGGCAACAACTCATGGATCAGCATTACTTTGAGTTCACCATAAAAATAGAGGTCAATTAACTCCTTCATATCTCTGCAAATCCGGTAATAAAAGCCAAGGCCATGAATCGCCACCAGATTATCCCGGCTGGTACTACGGTGCACGTAGCTAGTATGCAAATACAAGAGCTTAGAACCGCTCCGCAGAAGATCAATCATACGGTAACACTGCATATAACTGGAAAGCCGTATCCTTTCTTCGTGGCGGGTTTGGGCTAGCCACTGCTCCCGCTTAAACACGACATTGGAGATAAAGGCAAAGAGTGCAGCATTGCCATAGCTACCATCCAGGCGGCTAAAGTAATCATAAAAGCCCTCTGCGGTGGACAGATCAAACACTTGGTCTGCACTTTGCCCTTTGAGGATGGGGGCTGTGATCTTACTTTGGGCGCCGTAGCTATACATATCGAACATGGTTAGTACGGCATCAATCCCCTCCTTTTGGGCCATTTCAAGTTTTTCTATCAAATAATCAAGCTTACCAGGCAAAAACAGGTCATCATCTCCCAAGAGGCCACAATAAAGGCCCTGGGCCATTTGGACGACCTCCACGAAGTGCTCAGCCGGGTCACAAGTAGAGGTTCTTCGCTGGTAGCGGACAGCGGCAGAAGGGTACTTACGGAGGGTATCAAAAATGCGGGTTTGCGTTTCATCCGTGGAGGCATTATCACTAACACAAATTTCAACTTTATCTCTATTCCCATCGTTGATCTGCGACAGGACGCTTTCTAAAAGCAAGTGGACATGGCCTTCTCCGTTATAAGTAGGCACGCAAAAAGAAAGCAACTTCATTTTCATCAACCTTTCTTTAGAGAGTAAAAATCGTGGGGGAAGGGGGAGGAAAACTTTTTTCAAACGGCGAAAAAAGTTTTCCTCCCCCTTCCCCCACACCCCCATCCTCCTCTTTTCAAAAAAGCCGGACATGGGGGCTAGGTTTTTCACAATTGCATAATATAGTCATACTTTTCCCTGTCCAACATCGGTTCTTGATCATGGATGGGCTTGCCGAATGCAAGCTTGGGGTACACGTAGGTGTCTTCGTTTAGACAGAGCTCAATGAAAGCGGGTTCGTTGTTGGATAAAACAGGGGCAAGTTTTTTTACTTCTTGTGCGGAGGAAACTTTTTCATAGACGAGGCCATAAGCGGCAGCTAGGGCTTGGAAGTTCGGTGCTTCGTATCCGGTGCCTTGTTTGGTTTGGGTGTAGCGTGAGGCAAAGTACATTTCTTGAAAATGCCGTATCATCCCCAGTGACCGATTGTTCAGAACGATGATTTTAATCGGTAGCCTCTCCCTTGCAATAAACTGTAGCTCTTGCAGATTCATCTGAATGCCGCCGTCCCCCTGAAAACTCAAGACGCTTTCTTGAGTGGCATAGTGTGCGCCTATGGCCGCCGGAAGAGAGTAGCCCATGGTGCCATGTCCTGCGGAAAAAAGAATGCGCTGCCCCTTGGGCTCAAAGGCCTGGGCTACCCACACTTGATTCTGTCCGACATCGGTTGTAACGGGGATGTGGGTGGGAGCCAAGTGGCTGATCTCTTTGATCATAGCCTGTTCCTCTCCCACATCTATGCCCGCCAGCTGACTTCTGATTTCATCGCAAACCTGAAGCCAGTTCTCATAAGAAGGAAGCGTATCCTGAACCCCTTTCAATAGCAAGGGAAGAAGGTCTTTCAAGTCACAGGCGTAACACTCCTGCTTCTCTTTGACGGGAATGCTTAATTCAGCTGTATCCACATCGACGCGAATCAGCCGAGCCTCCCGCACAAAATTTGCCGGATTCGCACCAACCTGACGAGTATCCATTCTGGAGCCTAAGCTCACAATCAAATCACTTTTGGCAAGAATAAAATTGGCAAGCCTCATGCCGTAAGCACCAACAAAGCCGTAATAATAAGGCGAACAGGGCAGCAGATCTACTGCTGGCATACTGGAAACCACTGGAACCTTCATCTGCTGCACCAAAGAAGCAAAGTCGCCCTGCATTCCGCTGCTGTGTATCCCCGCCCCAGCCAGAATACAGGGCCTTTTTGCGCTGCAAAAAGCGCTCACGATATCAGCACAGGCAGCCTGATAGTCCACAGTGTCCAGAACTTCCCCCCGGACATAAGCCCGCAAGCTTTCAGGATCAACTTCCGAACGCTGGATATTCATAGGAATATCTAAAAGCACAGGCCCAGGCCTCCCAGCAAAAGCCAAGTCATAGGCTTTTTCCAAATGATATCGTATCTCCTGTTCGTCCAGCACCGTAACACAGTATTTGGTCACGCCGGAAACCATGGAGACAATATCCGTCTCCTGAAATCCCTTTTGACGAACCGCATACTTCCCCTTTCCCTCGTTGATATTGACCTGTCCCGTCAGAAATAAGACCGGCAAAGAGTCAAAATAAGCATTACAAATGCCCGTAATCAGGTTAGTAGCCCCCGGGCCGCTAGTGGCATAGGCAAGACCCAATTGGCGGGAAGCTTGGGCATATCCGCAAGCCGCCAAAGCCGCCGCCTGCTCATGATAATGGACGTGGGAAGCGATTTCCATTTCACGCGCTTGCAACGCATCTATCAAGTACGTGACCATTCCACCTGGATACCCAAAAATATGTTTAATTTGCTTTTTTATAAAAAAGTCAACAATATATTCCGACACTTTCATACTAGGCTCCCCACTTTCTGCGAATCCTGTTTATCCATACTATGATTAGTGCCAAAAAAGTGATACATGTTGCTATAAGGAAGCCTTGTACTATAGCCTTTGCTTTCCCGTAAATCAGTTTCAAAGCAAATAAAAAAGGCCACCATCTGGTAGCCCGCCCTTACTTTTTATGCCATCCCTCCCCCAAGGTCTTATTTCTCTTAAATAGACCGGAAGCCCTTTCCTACTGTCTCGCTGCTGTTTACGATGGTGATGAAAGCGCCTGGGTCTATGCTTTTGATGAAGTTTCTAAGCGTCACGGATTGGCGGTTCGAAACTACCGTGGTGATGACTTGCCGCTCTTTTTCACTATAAGCCCCTATGACCGTGTGTATGTTGGCCCCACGCTGTAGCTTTTCTAAAATGAACTTTTTGATCTCTTCTGGATGGTCAGAGATTATGGTGAGATATTTTCTTCTGTTTAAGCTCTCAATGCCTAGATCAATTACGAAGGTCTTGAAAAAAAGTCCCAGTATACAGTAGAGCCCTGCCCGTGTGCCAAAGTAAAAACCGGCAATTAAGGTGGTGCCGAAGTCTGAGATTAGTAGCGCCGTGCCAGTTTCAACGCGGATGTACTTTTTTAAGATTAGGGCTACAATGTCCGTCCCGCCAGTGGATGCCCCAACGTTAAATGCAATGGCCGCCCCGATTCCGGGTAAAACGATGGCATAAATTAACTCCAAAAACGTGTCTTCGGTCAAGGGTGCGCTTAAGGGTACGAGCGTTTCCATGATCCAAACATACCCGGCTAGAGCAAAGGAAGAGTAAATAACGTAACCGCCGAAGCTTTTGCCAATGAATATAAAGCCTAAAATAACCAAAATCGTGTTGAGAATCAACATGGCCATGCCAACGTTAATGCTGGGAAAGATCTTCGCTACCAAGATAGCAGCCCCGCTGGTTCCCCCGATTACAAAATGGTTTGGCGTTTTAAATAGGCTGATACCCACTGCACTGATCATCAGCCCCAAATTCAGAAAAATAAAGTCTTGAATCTTCTTGTTCATAGTTCCCTCCAATGGGTTTACCCCCGCAATAAGTCTCCGATAGAATCTATGATCACATCGGGCTGAACTGCGGCGTTTTCAAGGTCCTCCCGCTTGGTCTCTCCGGTCAAAACCAGTATGGAAGTTGCCTTGGTTCCACTGGCGATAGCAATATCCGTATAAAGCCTGTCACCTACAAAAGCGAGCTCTTCTTCCTTGTAACCGGTGTAACGAATAATATATTCCAGGGTGTGACGGGATGGCTTCCCCAAAAACGCAATCTGAACCCCCGTTGAAGCTTCAATCAATTTCGCCATGGAGCCGCAGTCGGGGATAAAGCCGTTTTCTACCGGACAGTTGAAGTCTGGATTGACTCCTATGATGGGCTTGCCGTTTCTGACTAGGTCGCAACCGATTTGTAGCTTTTCGTAGGTCAGGCTGGTGTCAAAGCCCAATACCACCAAATCGGCAGATTCGTCATTCACCACCTGTATACCGCCATCCTTTAATTCCTCAATCAGATAAGACGTTCCGATGACATAGACTTTCTTGTTTTCATATTGCTTTTTTAAGTATGCGATGCAAACCTGATTGGATATGAGCATTTTTTCCCTTGGAATGTCGATACCCAGCTTCGAAAGCTTTTGCAGATAAAAGTCAGTGTTTTTGGAAGAGTTGTTTGTGAAAAAGAAAAAGTCCTTCTTGTTTTGCCGTAAGCGTTCAAAAAAGGGGTAAACACTGGGGAAAATTTTGTTGCCAAGATAGATGGTTCCATCCATATCCAATATAAAACATTTTATGTGTGAAAGATTCGTCATGTTCGTCTCCTTGTTATTCATTCTGTCAATACATCCTTTGCTGTCAATTCTTTGGTGTTGCTACCAAAAAATCCTTATTCATCTCATCTACAGAAATTGGCTGTAAGAAAGCCGGACTCACTTCAACAATGGTGTAGTCGGGCTTTTTCTTTTTGCTCACGGAGAGAATTTGAATGCTGAGCGTTAAATCCTGAAGCTTTAGCGTAAAGTGACTGCCGGGCTGCAAGGCTGGGTCTTGCAGGCGCATGGCTTGGGACAAAGGCCTTCCGTCTTTTTCGAAGCGGAACTCATACGTTCTACTCACGAAAAATCCCGCACTGAGCACTTCATACACTTCCTTAAGCAAGGTCTCTGGTAAAAAATCGCAGATGAACCAGTACTGATCGTTGGGGGCTATGGCCTTAAGGCTGACGTAGGTGTGCAGGGGTTTTTCGTCTTCCAGTCTTTTGCGTAGTGCTTTTTGCTTTTCATTTTCTTGTACTATTTCCAGAAATAACTCATATGCTAACTGTGAGGAAATCTTGTAGAAATTGTTTTTATCCAGCTTTTCCATAAAAATATCCAAGCCCAATTCCGTCAAATAATGAAAGTCAGGAGCCTCATACAAAGTGGGGCTGATATCATCGCAAAAGAAATAAGGCTCCCCGGCAGAGGCTAGTTCAGCCTTTAAGTCAATGGGCCTTAAGTATACAGGGTTGATTAGCCTTAAATATTGTCCAAAAACGGTATAAATATACTTATCCATCAAGAGGCCGAAAAAGAAGGTGTTTCTATGAACCATTTTGCCTTGTATACGAAGAAAATCTGACGGATGATTGGTGGATTTCAGCATGGTAGCTGGCCAGGCCTCGGGGTCGGTAACAGCCTTGACATAAAGGTCAAAGAAAACCTGTCCGTAAGTCTTGGGCTGTGTTAAAAAGTTCTGCAAATACGGACGGGTCAGAACCACGCCTTCTTCATTGGGCAGAAAGGAATTGAAAAGCTCTGTTACCCGATCCATGGCTGCATGAATACAGCAAAAAAGCTGTTGCTGTTTGTTCTGGGCAAAGAAAGCCTCACGGCCCTGAGCCGGTATGTAGCGACAATGCTCTTCATCAGGAATCAGCAAAGAAAGCTCTAGTGCAAGGGCAATGAGCACTTCCAAATAAAAAGGTTCTTTAACGGCCAGAAAGGGACTCAAAGCCTTGTAATAGCCAGAGCCGTTTTCATCCTCAAAGTCCAAGCCCCCCATATCTTCCAGCTTCTTTAAAACAAAGGTGAAGTCTTCCAAAAAGGGATGATGCCACAGGCTGTAGCTCAGCGGCTTGAGGGTGGTCGTTCCGTTTTCAAACGATTCCAAGCCAAGCGTGGTATCTGCGGATTTTCCAGAATCGCAAAGCCACCCAGTCAAATAAGCCGGGGAAAGGGTGGAATCACTCACCTGAGCGCTGTAATACCATCGCCTGAAAAGAGCGGGGATTTTTTTCACCAATTCATCCTTATTCGGTGAATTGTTCGAAAAATCCCTGATATCTTTATTGAATATGTCCATTAACAATTTGATTTCTTCCTTCATAATCCACTCCCATTTTAAATATTCACAATCCTAAGCTTGCCAAACGCACAAAAATTCGGTATAATTTTGAATACTCAATCATGTTCAACTTTACAAAGCAACCATATTATGTAGTATGGAGTATTTGCCAAGTCGGCATCATTAAACCCCGTTAAATTCTATTGTTTTGGGCGGCGGCTTTGCAAAGCTGACCGTTGCTGAGTATATCTGAAAATGTAAAAATTGTAAATAGTAGGTGAAACTGATGTATCGATTATTTAGTTTTGTTTTCGTTTTTTTTAGTTGGATTGCTTTGAACGAGAGCGTCCGTCCGATCATTCTCTGCTCTGCCTTTCTCTTAGCTACTCTGGTCTTTTTTATTTCGCCTCTCAACGGGACGACCCGTAAGGAACAAACTGCCTTTTCCCTGCTTTCCTTTTTTGCCTATCTTATTTTTTCTATCTACAAAAGTAGTTTTATTGTAATCAAGAACATCGTGACAAACAACATAAAAGTCTATTCCTTTGCACTTTCGACTACCCTGTCTCATCCGATTGAACGTACCCTGCTGGCCAATTCCATCACCTTAACGCCTGGTACAGTGACTGTGGATTTGTCGGCTGAGCATCTTTTCGTGCTTTCGCTCTCTCCGGACGCTGGTACGGTGAAGAATCATGGCAAGAGCATCAGTGAAGGATTTGAAAAGCTTTTGAAAAAATAAGGTATTGGGGGGATAGGTTTGCTGTCTTTACTGCTAAACATCCTTGGAGTTTTAGTTTTGGTCTGTATCTTTTTTATTTTTAAAGGCCCAAGCATTTGGGATCGGCTGCTTTGGGGCAACTGTCTATCCGCTTTGATTATTGCTTGCTTGCTGCTTTTAGCGGTATCGCCGGAGAGCAGCAGTTTATTTGGGCTGTTTCGGAGTGAGGGGCTTTTACTGGACAGCGGGTTTTGCATTGATGTGGCGATTACCTTCTGCCTCTTGGGTTTTATCGGCACCAATTTTATTGCGGTATTTTTACGGAAGCGGGGACTGTA
>CAZSXS010000067.1:0-20919 GCA_964611385.1 uncultured Defluviitaleaceae bacterium | reverse complement strand
GGAAAAACTTTTTCGCCGTTTGAAAAAGTTTTTCCCTTCCCTCCCCCATGGTCTTTGTCTTTTTCCTTAATAAATTAAAAAATACTCTAGCTCGTCAATGCTTCTTCTGACATCAATTTCTTGTTGTTCGGGCGTAACTAAGATCTCCCCGTTGATTTCAGGCTTGTCGTACTCTATCTCGTGCTTGGCTGGGGGGATGATCAGTTCGTATAGGCCCGGAGTGTAGTAGTAGCGCTTGATCCCTGTTAGGGGGTCTATCTCCATCACCTTGCTGATGATGGCCTTAGCGTAGTCGGGTATTTCTACTTTGATCTCCCGAGAGCCTTCTTCGTAGGCTGTTAAGCTGTATAGCCGTACTTCGCTGCAAAGGATAGGAAAATCGCCAATGTAGGTGTTGGTCTTGCCAACCAGTACCACTGTAAACTCCGAGCGGTAGTTGAGATAAAAGACACCGTCCAGATCCACAGAAAATTCCGGGTCGTATAATACATCCAAAGCAATCTGTTCGTAAAACTCTCCGAAGTTCTGCTTTAAAACTTCGTAGGTTGCGCTAGTGAAGCCTAACTTTGGTAAATAGGCCTTGTAGCCGTCCGCCTTTTCAAAAGGAACATTGATGTAGTCGTAGATCTTGGTCGAAAAGGAAAACTCCTCTTTGGGGTTGTTTAAGTAGTTAAAAAATTCAATGCTGGTGGGGTACTCAATACAAAAGCCACCGATAGGCCTGGCATAGGTAAAGAAGTCTGGAACATCTGGAAACTCTGGATAAAAGCTGATACCCTTCTGTGGAATCAGGGAAGCCAAATCCAAGCCTTCTGCTTGCAGTGCCAAGTCTAAAAGAGACCAGGACGCATCATTCGGATCCATACCCTGAGAAATCAAGGATTCCAAGTCCAAGTCCTCTGCTTGCAGTGCCCCATCTGAAAAAGGCCACTTGGGTATCTCACTTGGTGCTGGGCTGGGCTCCGGTAAGGGGGGCTGAGGCGAAGGTGTCGGAGATGGTGCGGCCGCCCGTACAGCAGGTGTTTCTGGGGTGTTGTTCTGGATAGGTTCCGGCAAGGGTTTAGGCTCAGGCGTTGCGCCTGCCTCCTGGCCTTGGGTTACCAGTGGCTGCGTAAAGCTCGGGTTTGCAGACGCAAAGGTGGACTGACTCAGTAACACACTGAGCAGTATAGAAACGGCAAAGATTCTTTTCAAGCCTTGCACCTCCTATTTATTGGGGCGCCAAGAAGCAAGTACCGCATCATAAGGCACGATCCATGCATCATAGCTTTTGATTTCCGTGCATGAATTAACATAAGAAAGAAGCGCTTCGTTGTATTTGGTATAAGTGCTTGCCTTTCCGTTGATAGAATAAACGGTTGCATTCCGGTTGTCAGGATTAATATAGACAGAAAGCAGATCCGTTATATCCAAGGCGAAGTTCTTATAGGAAATATTACGAGACATCTGGAAGTTAAATAGATTGCTTACCGGGTCATAGCTGAAAATATCTTTTGAGTCCGGCATTTTCCCAATGTACTTTGAATAGCCATCAAAGGAGCCGATAAAGGTTACTTCTTTATTAATGTACTTATACACGTCAAAGCTGTAATGACCACCGTAAGTTGTGGCAACTAAAAGCTCAGGAATACCGCTGCCATCTAAATCGTGAAGAGCAAAACGGTCATATTCCTTCCGATAAATAAAATCATCGCTGTAGGCATCGTAATATGTGTTTCTTGGGCCCCGCATGTAATTTAAAAATTCAAAATACTTAAGCTGCCAGTCTTTTGTGAGAGCAGTCTGGGTTTTTAAATTGTTAGGGTAAGGCGTTGGGAACATGGTGGGACGCCAGCTGAAAATAGCGGTGTAGATCACACTTTCAGTAAACAGGTCATGCACCATTAATTCATCATATGTACCTAAGTAGTTGTACAGTTCCTTTTCATATTGCTCTAAGTCGATCTGCATATTGTTCTTTAAGGTAAAACCATCTTCCGTATGCATTAAAACGGTGTTGGTTTGGAGCGTGCTGTTGTGGATGTAATAGTTGGAAATAATGATATTGGCTCGGGGTGCGTATTCGCTGATGTTGGCATAGATCCCTAAAATGGCATGGGAATATTTATCCTTCATTAGGTATCTGCTTTCGGAAATGATTCCGATTTTCTTAAATTCCTTGTTTGAATACTTGAATATATCGTAATAAGCGAAGTTTGTATTCTGCTCATTCTGGCAGCCGAAAAGAACCTCTGGGATCGCATCGCCGTCAAGATCATGCAAGGTAAAAGCATTGTAGCTGCCCCAATCCCCTTGGTAGCGAGTGGATATAAACTGGTAAAATTCCTGTTTGATACTTGCGCTAAAATTGTTTGAGGCGGTTGCGCTTACAGGATTGAAAACCACAAGCATTAGCACCGCCAGGAACATTGAAAGCGCCTTTCTAGAAAATTGAACTGTTTTCATATTTACCTCCCTGTCTAAAAGACAAATAATTTATTTTACTCCCCCAGCGGTTCCCAGGCAGCCAAAATTGCAGCATAAGGAACCATTTGGGTATCGTAGGATTGAATTTCGGTACAAGCGTTATAGTGATAAAGCAAGCTGTTGTTGTATTGTGCATAGGTCGTGGGCGAATCGTAAAGACTGTAGATCGTATCCTTCGGGTTGTAGGGGTTGGGGTATATGGCCATAATCTCGGTCAGGTCTAAGGCTAAGGAAGTGGAGGCTACAAACCGGGCGCTTTGATAATTGAAAAGATTGCCAATGGGGTCGTAACTGAAAAGCACTGTGGATTGGGGCAACTTTGCGATGTATTTCGAATAGCCGTCAAAGGAACCTAAGAAGGTGATGTCGCTATTGATGTATTTAAAGACGTCAAAGCTGTAATGGGTGCCAGAGCTTGTTGCGGCTAAAAGCTCGGGGATCTCATCCCCGTCAAAATCATACAAAGAAAAGCGTTTATAGTCCTTGCGGATTTTGTTTTGCATCAAATAATTATCTTTGTAGGTATCCATAGGGCCACACATATAGAAAAGAAATTTTTTGTACTTTTCTTGCCAGCCCTCGGTCAAAGAGCCGTATGTATTAAAGTTGTCGGGCTTCGGCGCAAAAAAGTTGCTGGGCCTCCAACTGTAGATCGCAGCATAAATGACGCTGAAATTAAAACTGTCATGAATCATCAGCTCGTCATAAGTTGCTACAAAGTTGTGGAGCTCTTCTTCAAAACGCTGGTAGGGAATCTCAATGTCATTTTTAATGCAGTAGCCATTTGCAAGGGAAGAAAGAACAATGTTCTTTTGCAGCGTATTGTTATGTACATAATAATTAGCAACTTGAACTTCGGCGCTAATATTGAACTGCTGGTATCCGTTCACAGACAAAAGCGCATTGGAATACTTGTCTTTAATTAAGTAGCGGCTTTCGGAAAGGTAACCGATTTTTTTAAAGTCACCATGAGCATATTTAAAAACGTCATAGGCAATCAAGTTTTCATTTTCCTCGTTCTTATTCCCCAAAAGCACCTCTGGAATGCCGTCACCGTCAAAGTCATGAATGGCATATGCATTGTAGTTCATAAAATCCGTATTCTTGATACTGACAATGAATTGGAAAAATTCCTGCTTCATACGGACGCTAAATAGGGTGTCGGCAAAAGTGGGTAAAACGTTCATGAAGGACAGCGTCATAATACACAACAAAAATAGGACTTTAGGCCGTAAATACCTAACACATTTCATAAAAACCTCCCTGACATAAATAATATTTGTTCATATTGTCAACCCCTACTTTGGAGCTTATTGTGGAAAATTATATCATTTCAAAAAAGTAATGTCAATGAATTTATTGCCTCTGTCTTGCTCCAAGGCCTGCTTCCAAAGTTCGAAACACAGATAAAAGAAAATGATCTAGCCTTATCGCAAGCATTTGAACGTCTGTTACTGCCCACACATGGATTTAAAACGGCTCATTCAAAACTGACTCCGATCCGAAAATGTCTTGAAAGATTAATAAGCTTCGGTTATATTGAAAGCCATTGAAAGAATCATGAGATGAGTAAACAGTAGGAGGAAAACGTAATGAAACTAAACAGGTTGCTGGAGATAACAACCATCCTTTTGAATCGAAAATCAGTAACGGCAGGGGAACTGGCAGAGCGCTTCGGCGTGTCTACCCGAACCATCTATCGAGACATTGACGTTCTGTCCACATCAGGGGTTCCAGTTTATGCCTCTCAGGGAGCCAACGGGGGTATTTCCATCCTTGAGGAGTATACGGTTAATCGGACTGCTTTGTTAAACAGCGAAAAGGAAAGCATCCTGTTCGCCCTGCAGACCCTTCAATCCACCAAGTATCCGGCGATTGATACTGTTTTGGAAAAGCTGGGAGGCTTATTTAAAAACACAGAAACAGACTGGATCTCAATCGACTTTTCTCCCTGGGGCTCAGATCCCAATGCCTATGACAAGTTTTCGCATATCAGAGGCGCCATCCTTCAGCGTAAAGTATTGGAAATTGTATACATCAACTCGTTTAATGAAAAAACCAAAAGAAGGATAGAGCCGCATCGACTGATTTTTAAGTCCCAGACGTGGTATCTATGGGGCTATTGTCTTCAAAAGAAGTCTTATCGAATCTTTCGTATTTCCCGGATCAAGCAGCTTGAAGTCACAAACGTCACCTTTGCACGGGGAGTTGAACATGAAACCGATGATCCATCACATGACGCTTGCGCTCTCACGGATTCATCTGCAACAAATTCTTCTTCCACCGCTTCTTCTCGAAAGGATTCTTCGACCAAAGTCGTACCCTACACGCACCTCGTCCTAGAGTTTACAGTGGAAGCCCTCTACCGTCTTTATGACGACTATGACGATCGGTTTATTCGGGATAACGGGAACGGAACCTACACTTTAGAAGTGGATTTCCCCGTGGATGAATGGGTCTATGGTTATATTCTGTCCTTTGGGCCTTTTGTAAAGGTGATAGAACCGTCTGAAATTCGGGCGTGTATTATTGAGAAGAGCAAAAAAGTATTGGAGCAGTACCAATAAAAACCCTTGAATTTTAATAAGGCCTGTGGCATAATAGGAGTGAAAAAAACTGCTGAAAATTTATCTGTTCAATTGCAGGCTTATATAAAAATGATTCCGGGGAGGCAAACATGTCTATTAAAAAGAAAAAGGATATTCTGTTGGAAAGCGGAACCAACGAACTTGAAATTATGGAGTTTACCATAAGTGACCGACATTTTGGGATTAATGTTGCTAAGGTAGTTGAGATCATGCAATACACCAAGGTTACTCCCATGCCAAACTCCAACCCCTTTGTCGAAGGAGTCTTTAAGCCCAGAGATGAAATTATGACCGTAATCAACCTGGCGGCCTACATGAGTCTTCCCCCTTCTGAAAATGAGGCTCGTGATATCTTAATCTTAACCCGGTTCAATAAGGTGCTCTCGTCCTTTCATGTTCATGGCGTGGAGGCTATGCATCGAATTTCTTGGACGGACATTGAAAAGCCGGATCGCACCATTTATGGCGGCGAAGAAGGCTTAGCCACAGGCATTGCAAGAATAGAGGACAGGCTTGTTACCATTATAGACTTTGAAAAAATTCTGGTCGATATCAGCCCCCAATCCGGCTTTCAGATTGACAGCATCAACCGCTTAGGTGAACGGAGCCGGAGCTACAAGCCCGTTTTGATTGTAGAAGACTCTGCCCTGCTTGAAAAGCTTATCATTGAAGCGCTTCAAAAAGCGGGCTATGTCAACATTATATGTTGTACCAACGGTAAAGAAGCCTGGGATAAGCTTAACGAGTTCAAGAAAACCAGTCTTCCTCTCAAAGATCAGGTCTCCTGTGTCATTACGGACATAGAAATGCCTCAAATGGACGGTCACCACCTGTTGAAGCTGATTCGGGATGATGATGTGCTTCAGATTTTGCCTGTAATTATCTTCTCGTCCCTCATTACTGAGGACATGCGAGTCAAAGGCAATAAGCTTGGAGCCAACGCTCAGCTTACCAAGCCTGAGATTGATATCTTGATTCATTATATTGATAAGCATATTTTATAAAAAAGGGAGCTTTCAAAAAAGCCGGACATGGGTGAGGTTTAATCCCACGGAAATTTTTAAAAGACCCTAAAAAAGAAGGTATAGATGAATTTTTTATTCATCTATACCTTCTTTATTTCTTTGGTTACTTCCTTATTATACTAGCTTACCCAAGAGCAAATTGCTTCTTTCAATAAACTTGGTCATATCCCCAGCCTCAAGAGGCTTGTGGCTCATCAAGGCCAGGTCATAAATATGCTCACAAACAAGGGTTACATCGTCTTTCTTTTCTTCGTTGTCCTTAAGTTCAATGAGCTTTTGCACAAGGGAGTTATTTTTGTTCAGAACCAGAGTCTCATCATTTGCAGCAAAGCCAAAGTTCATGCCGCCGAACATTCTGGACATATCTTGCATTCTTCTGCTTTCCTCGCCCAGAAGGATCACGGCTGATACAGAAGACGACTTGAGGGACTCAACCTTGACCTTAAGCTCTTTTTTGTTCAGGGTGCCGGTGAAAAGCTCTTCCAGCTCCTTATTTCCGACATCATCCGTAGCGCTGTCCTTCAGGCTGTCTGACAATTCAGCATCAATACGGGTAAACTTTGTACCCCGATCATAAGACTCAACATAAGAGATAAAGGCATTATCCAAGTTCGTTGTCAAATAAACCGCTTCCATGCCTTGATCCTTAAACAGCTTCACATATTGTGCTTGCTGCTTTTCGTTGGTGACATAGAAGACCTTGTCCTTGCTCTTTTCTTTGTTGCGCTCCAAGAAATCTTTCAAGGATACATAGTCGTTCTGAGTGGTTTTATATAAAATAGAATCCTTAATTTTTTCGTAAAAATCCTTGTCTTTAATACAGCCGTACTTGATAAAGGGGCTGATATCATCCCAGTAGCCAGAAAAGCTTTCCAACTCGTTTTTGTACAGCGAATTAATCTTATCCGCTACCTTACGCATAATATAGCTGGACATCTTGGTCACATAGCCATCATTTTGCAGGAAACTTCTGGAAACATTCAATGGTAAGTCTGGACAGTCCAGAGTACCTTTTAACAGCAGCAAAAATTCTGGGATAACCTCTTTTACATTGTCCGCAATAAAGACTTGGTTACTGAAAAGCTTCACTTGGCCTTCGATGGATTCAAGCTCATGCTTTAGCTTGGGGAAATATAAGATACCTTTTAGACGGAAGGGGTAATCCATGTTCAGATGAATCCAAAACAAGGGCTCATTCATGTCAAAGAAGACCTTGTTGTAAAATTCCTTGTACTCCTCGTCTGTACAATCTTTGGGTTGTTTGATCCACAGGGGCTTGGTGTCATTGATGGGTGGATTCTTGGATACTGGCTCATCCTGATCAGCATGGTCATGCTTGCAGCTGCATTCTTCGCCGTCCTCATGCTCACAGGTGCATTCGTCCCCTTCTTCATGGTTATGTCCGCAGTCACAGCTTTCGGCAGATTCAGAAGCTTCTGCATCCATCGGTTCCTTTTCGGCCTTTTCCTTTTCTTCTTGAAGCTTTTTAGCATCTTCCAGATAAATTTCAATCGGAAGGAAGCCGCAGTATTTTTTCAAAATTCCCCGAAGCTTAAACTCTTCAAGAAATTCCACACTCTCTTCATTAACAAATAAGGTAATGGTTGTACCCCGTTGATTGCGGTCGCTTTCGGTTAATTCAAACTCAATGCCGCCCTCACAAATCCAACGAGCCGCTTGAGCACCTTCCTGGTAAGAAAGGGAATCTATCTGCACCTTATCGGAAACCATAAAGGAGGAATAAAAGCCAAGGCCAAAGTGTCCGATAATTTCATTGGACTGGTCCAACTTATCCTTATACTTGTTGATGAACTCATTGGCTCCCGAAAATGCAATTTGATTAATATATTGTTTAATCTCATCTGCGGTCATGCCAATGCCATTATCAATGAACTGAATGGTCTTGTTGTCCTTGTCAATGACCACATGAACGGCGTATTGATCGTTCACAGGAGGAATCTCTCCAAGGGTGGCCAACTTATTCAGTTTGTTGATGGCGTCACAGGCATTTGAAACAAGCTCTCGGACAAAGATATCGGTATCCGAATACAGCCATTTCTTAATAATCGGTAAAATGTTCTCACTATTAATCGATAAATTTCCTCTTTCCATACAATCCTCCGTAATTTATTGTTAAAAAAATTATTCAACATTTGTGAATGCAATCCCATTTCGGGACAAAAAATTAGTAACATATGTCTCCCAAGCATGGTCAAGACTCTTATCCAGGGAGAATGTTTTTTGGCTGGTAGCCGTAGTCAGAGTAATCTTGTCCTGCTCGTAGGCAATATTCATGAAGGCGGCTGCGGCATTCTCATGGATGCTAGGCAGCTCCTCCTTGGGAAGGGACAAAACAAGCTTCAAGGAACGGGGGCGTTTGTTGCCTTTAATGATCGTAACGACGATGGGTTTAATCTCCTGCCAAAGACAGTGAGTTCTGTCGGTGTTAAGGAATTCCCTGTCTATGGCCCCATCAATGCAAAAATATGTGATGGCTCGGATTTCAACCTCACGGACACCCATAGGGTCAAACAAGTCTTCCTTGAGTAATTTGCTCATAAAAACCTTAACATCGGAGACGGTAACAGCAAGCATGTATACAACTCCTAAACCCGGTTACCCGGAAAAAATCAAACGGAAGTGGCTCGAATCAAGATGTCTTCCGCCACGTTTTTGTCAATGTCCTGAGAAAGGATCAGCTCGGAAACGACGATTTGCTTTGCCGTGGTCAAAACTTTTTTTTCAGCGCTAGAAAGCCCCTTTTCTTTTTCCCGGAGCATCAAATTACGGAACACAAGAGCCACTTCCAAGAGATTGCCGGACTTGATTTTTTCCATATTGTCCTTGTAGCGCTGATTCCAGTTGTCGGACATTTCCATAGGCTTCTGCGAAATATCCCCAATGATCCCTAGTACCTTATCTTTGTTGTGAACTGCTCGTATACCCAAATCATCCGCTTTGATGGCAGAAACCATAATCGTCAGGTTTCCCACAGGTAACCGCATTACGTAGTATAGATGCGTGTTGCCGTCTACTTCTTTTTGTTCCAGGTTTTCGATTACGCCTGCGCCATACATAGGATAAACAATTTTATCCCCTTTGTTAAACATAGTTCGCTTCTCCTTTCTTCATTTTCAAAACTGACTTAAAATAATCAGTTTAAGACAGCCATTTCACTGATGTAGCCTCTTTCGGCTACCTGAAAGTGATATTGGCTTATGTTGATGTTGTTCATGCTTAGTACTTGGTAAACTGTGTCCATGGCCAACAACGGGCGATTGTTTTCTTCGCTTAAGTGGCCCAGATAAACATGTCGTGTGCTCGGGGATAAAACCTCGGACAAAACCAAAGCAGCATCATTGTTTGAGAGATGGCCTCTTTTGCCCATGACTCTTCTTTTGAGTTCAAGGGGGTAGCGGCCGTTTTGTAGCATCTCTAAGTCATGGTTACTTTCCAGCAGAACAATATGAGCATTAGATAAGTGCTCCCTGATCAGGTCCGTGATGTGTCCCAAGTCGGTGGCAAGGGTAATTTTCTTACCTTCCGCATAAACGGAATACCCGACCGGCTCGGCACTATCATGGGGAATTTCAAAAGGCTGAATCGTCAGATCATTGAGGGCAAAGCATTGTGTACTTTTAATGACCCGTATGTTTTTTTCATCAATCTTTCCAATAGAATTGTAATGCCGCATAAAGCGCCAGGTTCTCTCCGTGGCATAGATGGGAAGATCAAAGCGCCGTGACAAAACGCCGATGCCTTGTATGTGGTCACTGTGCTCATGGGTGACAAACAAGGCTGTAAGCATGTCCCCGCTTACCTGGATGCTTTTCAGCCCATCCAGAATGGCTCGACCGCTTAGGCCTGCGTCAATCAGGATATGGGTATCGTCGGTGCCAAGGTAGGTACAGTTTCCATTTGAACCGCTGGCAATGGGGCAGAATCGAATCATGGTATTAAACTCCCTTGTCCTTTGTTCCTACACTCAGTTTCTTTAATACTTATCAAGCCGCCTTCATTCAAGCCAGATAATTTTTTACATGGCGGCTTTGCAAAGATGAATGGGACTGAGTCCATTTATTCAGTGCCGGGCAAGTCACATTTACTAATGTCTGCGCCCAAATTTTGTAACTTATTAACAATACCTTCATAGCCACGGTCTATGTACTTGACGTTGCCGATTTTTGTTTCACCCACAGCCACCAGTCCGGCAATGATGAGGGCTGCCCCGGCTCGAAGGTCGGTGGCGTTCACCTGGGCACCCGTCAGACGGGACACCCCTTCTATAATAGCACTACGACCCTCAACCGTAACGGTACAGCCCAGCCTTCTCAGTTCATTTACATATTGGAAGCGGTTTTCGAAGACGGTTTCAGTAATAATGCTAGTCCCTTTGCAAACACTCAAAAGCGCCGTCATCTGGGGCTGTAAGTCCGTAGGAAAGCCTGGGTAGGTCATGGTTTTCAGGTGAACGTTGTTCAATTCCTCATTGCCGATCACCCGAATATAGTCATCACCTTCCTCAATGGTACAGTTCATTTCGGAAAGCTTAGCGGCAATGGAGTCCATATGCTTTGGAATAATGTTTCTTACAGTTACGTCTCCCTTTGTGATGGCTCCAGCGATCATAAAGGTTCCAGCTTCAATCTGATCCGGAATTATCGTATACTCACAGCCTGTTAAGGCTTTTACGCCTACTATGCGAATCACATCGGTTCCGGCACCTTTGATGTTTGCTCCCATGTGGTTTAAAAAATTGGCTGTGTCTACCACATGAGGCTCTTTTGCTGCATTTTCGATGACCGTAACGCCCTCTGCAAGAACGGCAGCCAGCATAATATTAACGGTTGCACCTACACTAGCCATATCCAGGTAAATGTTGGCTCCTGTCAGTTTTTCGGCATGGGCTTTAATCATGCCGTGTTCGATGGAAACCACAGCTCCCAGAGCCTCAAAGCCCTTGATATGTTGGTCGATGGGCCTGGCACCCAGGTTACAGCCTCCGGGCAAAACGACCTCTGCATGGCCGAAGCGCCCCAGGAGAGCCCCTACCAGATAGTAGGAGGCTCTCATTTTACGTAATGCATCATAGCTTGCTATGTATTGATTCACATCGGAAGTGTCAACTGATAACGTATGTTTATCCAAAAAAGTGCATTTGGCACCCAGGTTTTCAGCCATTTCAACCAAAGTAAAAACATCTTCTATGTTAGGCAAATTTTCAATGGTACTGAGGCCCCTTGCCGATAAAGCAGCGGAAATAATGGCTACTGCAGCGTTCTTTGCCCCGTTTATATAAACCTCACCTTTGAGCCTGTTTTGACCCTTGATCACTATATGTTCCATAACCAATGTCTAATTGAAATTAGACTTCCCCCTTTTAAACTATTTCAATTTCATTTCAAATAAGTATAACCCAAAGATAAGGCAATGTAAACAATATTTTGAAAAAAACTTATTGGTTTTTCCCAAAAGGAAGTCTTTTATCCAAAAAAGAAAAAAATGCGGGCAGCTTTTCCAAAAGCCTACTCCAAAGCACAGCGGATCATTTCAAAATAATGCTCCTGGGGAATATAGGTGGGGATGCTGTTGCCGCTTCCCAAGGCGTAGCCGCCTTTGGTTTTTCCCAGATTCAGCATGGCTTTGCAGCGCTCTCGGATGGCTTCGGGGGTAGAGCGGATTAAAAAGTCTACGTCCATTCCTCCCAGGATGGCAATGCGGCCGCCCCAGCGCTTATAGGCCTCCTCAACGGGCACGATACCGTCTTCATAGGAATGACGTCCGTCAAACTTCAGATCTTCGATAACGTCTTCCATAATCTCTGTCATGTTCCCACAGGAGTGAAGGATGGCCGGCCGTCCTTGGTCATGGGCTAGCTGTACAATTTTTTTGTGCCAGGGGAAAACGTACTTCCTCATTTGCGCCGGAGAGAGAAAGGTCTGGGTGTTAAAGCCCCAGTCGTCATTGACCATTACAACGCCCACCGAGTCGTAGCGCAGGGATTGTTCGTAATAGCCGTAAATTCTTTGGCCGATGGCCGTGAAAAGATCCTCGGCCAGGGCTTCGTCTTCATAAAGCATAAAGCAGAGGTTATCATAGCCAACCAGAGCAATGGCATTCTCCAAGACCCCGCCGGGGCCAATGACCATGACCTTCATGCCTTGAGGCAAGTACTTCTCAATTTCCCCAAGAGCAGAGAAATCACATTTAGCCGGATCCGGCCAAGGGTAGCTGTCAAAACTTTTACGGTCGTGGATGACACCACCTTCGTTTAAAGAAATGGTATCCTTCTGATGAACCTCGTCACGAACAAAACCAAAGTCTCTGCTACCGTGAAGGGAAACATAATCGTAACCGGCTCTTGCATAGGCATCTGTCACCAGCTTCATGTAACCCAGTTCGGTCTTGTCCGTGTGCGGATACCCAGCTAAGCGTTCATACAACGGCACATTCAGAAAAAGTTCAAAGAGGACGGGACGTTTTGGAACCTTACAGGCCAGTACGTCCAACAGGTTTTGGAAATCAGCTTGTCTTTCAGGAATGTTCATAAGTACCTCCAATCAGTAATTGATCATTTATATTTTTGCCCATGCTTCACAATGCACAGAATGCCAACGAAATCCCGCATGGGCTCGGGCAAGCGTTTTTGGTTGCTAAAAACATTTCGCCCTTTTGCGACCTTTGTTTCTTCTATATTCTAGCACAAAGCCTGACTTGCGTCTATTGTGTGTGCAGTTTTGCAAAGATGAACGTGACTGAGTATAAGTATAATTATGCATTCCCCGCTTGCTTTTCTTATTCTTGCTATGATACAATCAAGGGCATCATTGATTGAAGTGGAGAGTTTATGAGCCGATTTTCTTTCAGCCGTGACAACGGCAATTGGGACAACAAGATTTCTGCCATCGGAAGTCACCCCGACAGCCTCCCCATCGTCGGCATCGTGCCGAATTTACAAAAAGATGTTCAATTAGAATTTACTAAGGAAGTGCTGGCTTTCTGCCAGGCCAATGGCTGTAAGCCCATTCTGAAGGAGGAGATCGCAACGGCTCTTGGGCTGGAAGAACTGATGGTTAGCCAAGGAGAGTTGTATAAGAAAGCGGACTTTCTGGTGGTCTTGGGAGGTGACGGAACCCTGCTCCATTCTTCCGGCTATGCAGCTTTGCATGATACTCCCTTGATTGGTATTAATCTGGGGCACTTGGGTTATCTGACGGATGTGGACAGGAGTCAGGCCTTCACCGCTCTGGAAAGGGTGTTAAAAGGAGATTATATCCTGGAAAAGCGCATGATGTTGGAGACGAAGATTCTGTCCGATTCAAGTCTGCATACTCCTTTGCCAGCTTTGAATGATGTTTGCTTGGTACGCGGCAATTTTTCAAAGACCATCTCCTTTGAGTTGAGCATCAATGAGGAATATATTGATCGATACAGGGCGGACGGAATTATCTTGTCTACGCCTACTGGCTCGACGGCCTACAATTTAGCGGCGGGAGGCCCGATTTTAAAGCCCGACTGTGAAATGATTGCAGTAACACCGGTCTGTCCCCATGCCTTGCATTTTCGTCCGGCAGTCATCTCTTCTCAGGACTGCATAAAAATACGGATCTGTGCAGGGGAGCAAAACGACTGTATGCTTGCCCACGACGGACAAAACCTTCATCCCTTAAAATCAGGGGATGAGCTTTTGGTTCAGCGCTCACAATATTCAACCACGATTATCAAAACGAATCAACTTGGCTTCTATGATATATTAAGGCAGAAAATGGTAATTCATATAAAGGACGGTACTCATGAGTGACAAGTCGAAATCAAAAATAGAAAGACAAAGCAAAATCATTGACATTATTAAAGCAAGGCCTATCGAAACTCAAGAGGAATTAACCCGAGAGTTGCTGGCTCTCGGCTTTAAGATCACCCAGGCAACCGTATCCCGGGATATCCGGGATCTGAACTTAAGCAAATTCATGGACGAAGGAACCTTTCGATACATGACTATGGAAAAATCCAAGGAAATCAACGACCGGCTGATCGGTATTTTTTCCTCCAGTGTTAAAAGCGTGGAGTATTCATTTAACATAGTTGTGATTAAAACCTTTCAGGGGATGGCCATGGCGGTAGCGGCAGCAGTGGATGCCATGCCCAATACATACATAATGGGGAGTATAGCCGGTGATGACACGATTTTTTGCGTCATGCCCGACCCGGAGCATTCCGTCCGGCTTGTGGCGAATCTGAAAAAGCTTCTGCCCATTGTGTGAAAAGTTTTTATGAAAAGGTGGTGAATTTGTGCTGAGTTTGCTTCGTATCAAAAACATGTTTTTGATTGAGGAGGCAGAATTGAACCTGGAGAAGGGTTTGAATATTCTTTCAGGGGAGACGGGTGCGGGCAAGTCCATCCTCATTGATTCTTTGGTGTTTTTGCTGGGTGGCCGAGCAGATAAGGAAATGGTAAAAACAGGCTGCACGCAAGCTTTGGTGGAGGGAATTTTGAGTCTGGACAGTGAAAGCGTTCGGGCACAGATTGCTGATTTGGGTATTGCTGCGGAAGAAGAGCTTTTGATTTCCCGCAGCATTGCTTCCAACGGAAAAAGCACCTGTCGTTTAAATGGTCATCCTGTTACGCTTTCCATGCTTCGAGAGTTAAGCGCTGTATTGGTGGATGTGCAAGGCCAGCATGAGCATCAAAGCCTACTAAATCCGCTTCGACATGGTGATCTTCTGGACAGGCTCTGTGATCCAGAGCTTGTAGAGGTCAAAAGCAAGATTATGGACAAGGTGAAACAGTATCGGGAGTTTACCCGAGCTTACAACGACTTTGTGTCTGATGAAAAGGAAAGAAACAAGCGTCTTGAAATCTACCGCTTTCAGGCCAATGAAATCAAAAAGGCCAACCTAAAGCCCGACGAGGAAGAAGAACTTTTGGAAAAAAGCCGGATGCTGGGAAGCTTGAATCGTATATCTGAGGCCACCCAGACGGCCTTGACCCTTATGCGTGGGGACGAGGGCGGGGATGTATCGGCCTACGACAAGCTTTCCAGAGCCAGGCGTTTGATTTCAGATGCAGGAAACCTGGACAGACGGCTATCCAATATAGCCAATTTAATTAACGAAGGCCTTGTTCAGTTGGATGAGGCGATTTTACAGCTTCAGTATTATACAGATATGAGTCTGAATCCAGGGGAGCTGGATGAAATCGAACACCGTCTGGATTTGATTCAAGCCATGAAGAAAAAATACGGACTTCCCGTGAAGGAGATTCTTCAATATTGTGAAAGAATCAGTCAGGAGATCAACGCCTACGAAAATAGCGAGGAAGCACTTTTACAGCTCTTGAAGCAGAAAAAGCAATCGGAGGAGGAGCTACTTGTTTTATGCAAGGCAGCCTCTGATCTTCGGAAAGCGGGAGCAACCTACGTCAAAGAGCGTATCGAAAAGACCTTAAACGATCTAGGGATGAAGAAGGTCAGCTTTGAGATTGTCATTGAACGGAAAACCGGCGTAAGCAGTACGGGATATGATCGGGTTGAATTCTTGATCTCTCCAAACCCAGGTGAACCGCTTCGACCTTTGGCTCGGATTGCCTCCGGCGGCGAAATGTCCCGTGTGATGCTGGCTTTAAAATCCGTTTTGGCGCATGTGGATCAGATTGGAACCTTTATCTTTGATGAAATTGATGCCGGTGTAAGCGGGCGGACTGCTCAGCATGTAGCCGAGGTACTGAGGGCACTTTCCAAAACCCATCAGCTGATCGTCATTACGCATTTACCCCAAATTGCGGCAGTAGGTGACTGTCATTTTCAAATCGAAAAGACTGTGGACTCAGACAAAACCATCTCAAAGGTGAAGCGGCTTGACGACGAGGGCTGCGTAAAGGAACTGGCCCGACTCATCGGTGGATCCAAAATCACCGAAGCCACCTTGATGGCCGCAGCCGAAATGAGAGAGCTTGGAAGAGTTTTAGAAATTTAAAGAACAAGTTTTCATTTTCATACCTCATGGGAAATGTATCCGTATATTTCAATATGCTTTATAGCAAACTGGTAAGAATCACTTTATTATAAACAAGAAAGGAATAAAAGCATGAGCGAAGAAAGAATGAAAATATTACAAATGCTTGAAAAGGGCTTGATTACACCAGAAGAGGCTACCCGAATTTTAGAGTCTATTGGGAAGGTCACAGATACAAAAGCAGCTGCACCTACGCCTGGGGCGACTGTGTTCCCAACATCGACCTCCGCGCCTACACCTGCGCCCTCAAGGAACGCCATTCCTATGCCGTCAGCTCCCAATCCTAGCGCATCCGCTAGGGATATTCCTCTGCCCAATAGTCCGTCGGGCTACGGGCACAGTTATGGCGGACCAAACCCAGGGCCTGGACCCGGTCCTGCGCCTGGATCTGGCGAACGAGCCGGAGGAAGACCAGCTTCTAGCTTTAATTTTGAAGAGTTTGCGGGAAAGCTGAGCAAGAAATTTGACAGCTTTGCTAAGGACTTTGAACCCAAATTTACGAAGTTTACGGAAAAGGCCGTTGAAAAAACGGTTGCCATCACAGACAAGATCTCTAAGAGCATTGAGGCGGGTATCGCCAAAGAAATGAACAGATCCTCCACTCCCCACGGCGGCGGTGTTTATCCCGGCGGGGCAGGTGGATATACTGCTCCCGGAGGAGGCGCAGGAGCTGCTGGAGCAACTGGAGGATCAGGTGCTGCCGGTGCCCCTGGAGCAGCTGGCGGATATGGTGCTGCCGGAGCCGGGGGATATTATGCAGGACACGGCCCCGGAGCACCGGGTGGCGTGTATCGTGGCGGAGCCGCAGGTGGGGCAGGAGCTGCTGGCGGTGTTGCAGGAGGCTATGGTGGCAGACCTGGAGCAGCAGCTACACCCAGACCCGCTGCAGCGCCAAGACCGACCGCAGCTCCTAGAGTCGGTGCTGCTGGAAAAGCAGAACCCGCGAATACCCGGAGCTTTGAGATGAATGTAATGGAAGGGGAAAACGAGCTGGTTCTGGAGACCTTTAACGGTGGTATGAACATTCAGGGATATAACGGTGACAAAATTTCCCTAGAGATAAGTTATCTCTCTAAAAAGCAGAATCCGTATCTTGAATTTACCCGTTCTGGCTCCAATTATGGACTGCGCTTTGATCCCTATGATTTTGAAAAGATTGATATTAGCGCCTTTGTGCCAGAGGCTATGTTTAAGATGATTAATCTTTCGGCCACCAACGGCTCAATTCAGGCTACTGGGTTACGGGCTGAGGGCTTTTCTGTATCTTCTACCAACTCTAATGTCAAGCTGAACTGCCTGAACACCGACAAGCTGATGCTGGAGATTATGAATGCTTCTGCAGTCATCAGTGATTGTGTAGGTGTCGGCGGCATCCTATCTAGCACCAACGGACAGATAGAAGTCTATGGAATGGATTTTTCAGAGCTGAGTATCAGCGGATTAAATACCCCCGTGTCTGTTAATACCAAAAGTCTGAGCCGTTATGCCGACTATATCTGGGTGATTGATACAAACAATGCCAACTTGAGCTTTGCACTGCCGGATTACAGAAATCTTGGCTGTTACCTCAAGGCGCAATCCACCTTGGGCGATGTTCGGGCTGGTGTGCCCAATCTGAATTTTATCTCCAATACCGGAAGCTTTGTGGAAGCCAGAAGCATTTCCTATGAGTCCTTCTCAAAGAAGCTGAAGCTGAGCCTAGAGACTTCCAATGGAGAAATTAATATTACAATTTAGTCCCCCTTTTATAAGTATACGCATATTAAAGTTTGTATGATGATGGCTCGGAAAGTAGGAGGGGCTGAGAATAGGAGCTCGTAAAATGCGAAAAAAAAGTAAATTAAACGGCCTGCTTGCAATCGCTGTCTCACTTTATATATCTGTTTCCTCCTGCAACACGGCTTTTGCCCTCAATCCTGGATTTACCCAACGTGTATCAGACTTAGAGCAGTTTAAGGCGGTTTTTGATCAGGCTGTTGATGCTGGCATTACCGACTTCACTATTCATGTGGCTACAACGGATTTGGATCCGTACATTCATTTTCTTGATCGCTATCTTGAACTGAGTCCGCTTTATTCGTATTCTTTGTCCAGTACAACCTATCCTCTTAAGAAGAGTGCAGAGCTGCTTATGTCCTTGGAATATGATCTGGGGTATGAGATCTCAAGCGTGATCAAGGACCCTAGCAAGATCGTGTCCCAAAAGGCGTTGGATCTGGTGCCAACGGTACAGAAAATCCTCTCTGGTCTTGCCCTGGAGGGCAAGACGGACTATGAAAAGGTAAAGGCTGTTCATGATTATATTGTGCTGAATACAGCCTATGATGATGTCAATTACGGACAAAACACCGTACCCGAAGAAAGTTATTCGGTGTACGGTGTTTTGGTGAATCACGTTGCTGTCTGCGATGGCTATGCAAAAACCTTTCAAATGTTTATGGATATCTTGGGTATACCTTGCCAGAAGGTCAATGGCTATGGCAAAGGCGTGCTTCATGCGTGGAACCTCATTCAACTAGATGGCGAATACTATCATATTGATACCACCTGGGATGATCCTTATCCCGACCAGAAGGGAAAGGTCAGCTATGTTTATTTTAATGTAAACGATAGCCTTCTCTCAAAAACCCATGTCTGGACGCGAGAAGACTACCCCCAAAGCCTTGGTGCCAAATATTTTTATTATCGTCAAGCTGGAATCTATTTTGAAAGCACGGATGAATTTAAAGCCTACGCAAAACAAAAGCTTGCTAATGGAGAAACCATACTGGAAGCCTACTATCCCAAAATGAAAAACAATCCAGAGCCTCTTCTGGAAATCGTAAAATCCCTCCTTACACCAAGGGCAAAGGGATATCAGCTTGTGTATCATTTTGATGAGAGTTACATATGGATTGAGATCAATTAGGAAAAACATTTTCTGGAATCGACAACCGATTGGAAGATGAAGCAATGAAGTTATTGAACCTAGGATCGCTGAATATAGACAAGTTCTATTCAGTAAAGCTTTGGAAAAAGAACATAAAAACCGCCCCATCCTACTAAAAGGACAGGGCGGTTTTTTTATGGCTTAAGCCTCCGCTATCAGTACTTCAACGCCACATTCTTCAATCTTGACAAGTTCATCTTCCACAGCTTCCCAGTCTGTGATCAGCTTATCAAACCTTTGGATTTCGGCTACTTTAATAAAGGCGTTTACCCCAATTTTCTGACAGGGCATGAGTAGAACACGCTGTCTTGTATTTTCGAGAACTGCACGCTGAAAGCTTGCAGTTTCGTCTGTGTTGTTCGACAGTCCAAATTCAGCGGTCAGCCCCGCACCTGTGAGGAAACATAAATCAAAGTGCAGGTTCTTGACAAAGGCTGTAGCCATGCTGTCCACCAAGGATGTACCCCCATGCATCCTCATCTTGCCGCCGGTAATGTAAACCGTCAAATTATCCCAGTACTTAAACTTATCTGCTAGGGTGGCTGAATTTAAAACCAAGGTATACGGAATATCCTTCGGTAAGAAATTTGACAGGATGAATCCAAAGGAACCGCTGGTCAGATAGACCACCTCCCCTTCCTTAATCAGCGTTGCAGCTTTTTTGGCAATGACCTCATAATTTTTTTCTACCTTCATGCTGTCAAAGTCCCTGTGTCTGGGCGGGCGAAAATCTACAGACAGAATTGGGATAGCGCCGCCGTGGGTTCGTTTTAAGAGGCCTCTTTCTTCCAACAGGCGTAAATCACGGCGGGCTGAGTCTACAGACACATCAAATTTTTCCTGGATCTCTCCGATGGAGATTCTTCCGTTTTCTTTAATGATTCCTAAAATTGCTTGATGTCTTTCTTCAATAAACATACGATCACCTCATAACTATATTGGTTTTCTGAAACAAAGTGGAAGAGCATTAAGGGTTCTTTAACTGCATCTGAGTTGAGATATCTTCCATATCCATTTCAAAGAACTTTAAACGAAATGAATGAATGCCGGCTTTCGTTCATTTGTATTAACACCATATCATGAAAATTAATGATTGTCAATGCCTCATGTTGAAAAACATTACAAATTATTAATTAAATATATGTTTTAACAAGAATATCATTAATATTCATTAACACCAATAGCTAACAAAGTAAATTGGCTCATACTCATTAATGAATAATCATGAATAGGTGATTAATGAGCAATTAGACAATAGCAATAGTTGAACATGTAAGTTTTGATTAAATCATGTAAGCCTTGTATTTAAAATTAGTTTGTTTTTTCTGAAATAAAATAAAAGAAAAATTGCACTTATAGAATAAAAGGGAGAGAGCAAGCAGGAAACTCAAATGGACTGAAAATTCAAACGGATCGAAATTTTATTTTAGGAGGAACAAAAATGCTGAACGCCAAGCAATGGAAAATTCGTTCCCAGATGGAACAAGCACAAAGCTTATCGGCTGAAATATTCTCTGATGCTACTCATCGAAGCACACAACGCCAACCAAAGGTACTAGCCCAACAGACGACAAAAGAAAATGCAGTATCAACCGAGAAAAGCAAAAGTGTTGTAAGTCGGGCATTAAAAGCGCTTGAACACTATATTTATTTGAATGGCATCCTACAGTTCGACAGCAGAATATGAATCTTAAAGTGACTTTTAGCTTGCCTCAACGCCGCGCTCTGTTACGGATCTTTCTTTCAAAGCTGTGAAGCTCATGCCGTCCCCTCCAATTTTTTCTTTACAAAAAAATTAAAAACTGATATCATTTCAGACGATTCTCAGTCATAAAAATATTTCCTGGCCGCCGTTGTTTTGCGTGTCGGTTTATAAAAGATCAATGTGACTGCGTATTCA
>CAZSXS010000066.1:0-21000 GCA_964611385.1 uncultured Defluviitaleaceae bacterium | reverse complement strand
TTCGCTCATGAACAGGAAACTTGCCTCTGCAAGTTTCCATTCGCTCCGGACAATTCTGCCGAATATATACGTAAACTTTTGAAGAGCCTTTATACTAAACAAAATGGTTCTTTCTAAAACCCGAGCGGGTTAGGAGAACAGCTTCCATTGAAAAATCAAACAAACATTTTCAACGTCATGCCAATTATAACATGAATGGAAATAAATTCAACATCGGCTTCGCTCTCAAAACAAAGAGGGGGAACTTTTTTCATGATTCGAAAAAAGTTCCCCCTCCTTACCCTTACTTTCCAGAAGATCTGTACTCAGTCTCAAACATTTACCAAGCCGCCAGCATTCAACTCAATTAGACTCTATTGTTTTCGGCTATGCAAAGCTGAATATGACTGAGCATAAATCCCTCAAGGTTTTAGGTTTTATCCTTAATTCTGTTGCTCTTTCTCTTTCTTGCGCGCTTCAATTACTTTTGTTTGTATTTCGTGAGGCGCTTCCTCGTAGCGGTCAAATGCCATGGTGAAGGAGCCGCGACCCTGCGTCATGGATTTGAGCTCGGTGGGATACTTGAACATTTCAGCCATGGGTACCTCAGCTGTGATCTCTTGCTTGCTTCCCTTTTTGTCCATACCTAGAATTTTGCCGCGGCGCTTGTTCATGTCGCCCATTATGTCGCCGGTGTAGTCGTCTGGTACAGAAACAACAGCACGAACAATGGGCTCAAGAATGGTGGGCTTCGCTTTCATAAAGCCGTCCTTGAAGGCTAAAATCGTCGCCATCTTGAAAGCCATTTCGGAGGAGTCTACAGGATGGTAGGAGCCGTCCACCAGGATGCACTTGATCCCTACTACTGGGTAGTCTGCAAGAGGCCCACCCTTCACGCAGTCCTGAATGCCCTTTTCAACAGCCGGGAAGTACTGGCGGGGAACAGAACCGCCGAAGATCTTTTCTTCAAAGACATAAGCCTGAGTTGGATCGCCAGAGGGTTCGAATTCCATATGTACATCACCGTATTGGCCATGCCCGCCGGATTGTTTTTTATATTTGCCTTGTACTTTGGACTTTCCCTTAATCATTTCACGGTAAGGAACGATGGGAACGGATACCGCTACATCCAGTTTGTAGCGATTCTTAAGCTTGCTGACTATCACATCCAGCTGGCTGTCGCCAACGGTTGAAAGGATGGATTGATGGGTTTCCACGTTGATTTCAAATTTAACCGTCTTGTCTTCTTCCAGAAGCTTTCCGATAGCTTGGGCCATTTTGTCTTCATCGCCCTTGCCAGTTGGAGCAATGGCCATAGAATAGAGCGATTGCGGAAATTCAATTCGGTCAATTTTTATGGGCTTATCCTTGGCGCAGAGAGTATCACAGGTGGCTGTGTTTTGAAGCTTTGCAATGGCACCAATATCGCCGGTACGAAGTTCGTCAACCTCAATTTGTTCTTTGCCCCGAAGGATGTAAAGATGTCCTGCCTTTTCTGTAAAGTCGGTTCTGGGGTTATACAGTGGTGTATCTTTTTTGATCGTGCCGGAAAATACTCTAAAGATGGTTAAACGGCCCACATAAGGATCGGCAATGGTCTTAAAGACAAAGAGAGAATGACTTTCCTTGTTATCACAATTGATGCTGATCGGCTTGTCGTTCTTTAAATCCGTAGCTTCAATCTTCTTGCAAAGCTGAGCAGAAGAAGGCGAGTATTGAATGATGGAATTCATAAGTACACGAACGCCCATAGTGGTCGTAGCAGCTCCGCAGAAAACCGGAGTTACGGAACCGTCCACCAAACCATCCTTGACACCGTTTTCGATCTCTTCAATAGTAAAGGGCTCTTCGGCAAAGAACTTCTCCATTAAGTCGTCAGAGGTTTCAGCAACAGCCTCGCAGATCATCAGATGAAGCGCGTCTACGATATCCGTCATGCTAGGCGGAACTGGGCAGTCAGCGGTGCGCCCGTCCACAAAGCGGCGGCCTTCCTTTTTAATGGCGTTAACAAAGCCAGCAAATTTTTCGTTTTCCTTAAAGGGGGCCTGCAAGGGGGCAATGCTCTTGCCGAACTTTTCTTTAAGGCTGTCAACGACTTTGTCGAAGTCAGCGTTTTCGTCGTCCATTCCGTTCACAAAAATAATTTTGGGAAGGTTAAGCGAGGAAGCAAACTCCCAAGCTTTTTCGGTACCGACCTCAATGCCGGATTTGGCATTCACGACAATCAAAGCCAAATCCGCAGCAGCCAGAGCCTCCTTAACTTCGCCAACATAGTCAAAATACCCCGGAGTGTCCAAGAAATTAATTTTATTATCAAGCCATTCAATGGGTATAACAGAAGTATTGATCGAAACACGACGCCTGGTTTCTTCTTGGTCGTAATCGCTGACGGTATTACCATCGTCAACCTTACCAAGTCGGCTAGTAACTCCAGCTATGTTGAGAGCGGCTTCGACTATAGAAGTCTTGCCACAACCACTATGTCCAAGGATAACAACATTTCTAATCTCATTTGCTGAATAAACTTTCATTGAGAACCTCCCCAAATATAATTATGTCCAAAAATAGTAACATATTTCAGCTGAAATTTCAATAAATTATTTGAAATTTTAAAATATTAATTTCCAAGTATTATCTATATCAACAAGACTTAATGCAGCTTTTATGACGATTGACGTAAATTCTGTTGCGCAGTTTGGCACCTTGTGCTATAATTCCTAGGAAATAAGAGGGAAGTGTTCGGAGGTGGCAAAGTTGGTTACGGATGAGTTTATACAAGACTTCGTAGACGAAGCTAAGGCACACATAGAAAAGGCAGAGAGTGCATTTTTAGATACCGAGAATTTTGTCAAAAATGATGAAACCATCAATACTGTCTTTAGAGCAATTCATAGTATTAAAGGCACAGCTGGTTTTTTTCAGTTGCAAACCATTGTGTCTCTTTCTCATGCAATGGAGAACGTTCTGGGGCAAATCCGCGCAAAAAAATTAGCGTTTACTGAAGCGGTGCTGGACTGCCTTCTGCACTGTAATGACCAATTGAAGAGCATGATCTTCAATGTGGAGACCAGCGATGAAGTAGATATTAACGACAACTTGAAACAGCTTGAAAACCTGCTATCAAATCCCCCCCAACCTCAAGCCCCCCCAACCCCGCAAACCCAATCTCTTGAAGCAACTCCAACTCAATCTCAATCTCAATCTCAATCTCAATCTCCGTCTCAGTCTTCTTCTTCTCTTCTTTCTCCTTCGTCTTCTCAAAGTGTATCTGAAAAAATCCTCTCTGCTTCGGAAAATCATCCAGAGGCAAGCCAACAAGAGAATAAAGCTTCAAAGAATAAAAAGCTCATGGACTCTAGCCAAGAGGACATCGGTTCTTTGCACCCTATTGATGAAAAATGGATAGAGCCTTTAAGAAAGTTGACTAAGAAAGGGCATCATATTTATAAAGTTGTAATTTTGTATAATGAGAACCTAACAGAGTATTATAAGAACATCCATAAATTTTTTGATAGCTTAAAAGAAATCGGAGAAATCATTGATGTCTTTTCTGATGGGACGCGAAGCCATGATATGAATGATATAGCCCGGTTATGTGAGAAAGCAGATGAGAACAGCACCGTCAGAATTGAGATTTTAGCCACCAGTGTATTAGAGTACGAATTATTTTACGCTTCCATGCTGCTACCAGCCTCTTGGGTTACGTTGATTAAATTTGACCAAATCAGCAAAAAAGAAGAAAGCCATACAAATTCTGCAAAGCCGGACGAGAGTATCCGAGTCAATATTCGGCTTTTAGAGAATTTAATGGCTTTGTCTGGAGAAATGGTACTGGCTAGAAATCAACTGTTGACGGCATATAACGCAAAAAATACGGAACCTGCTACGATGACCAGAATCCTGCAGAATATAGACCAACTGACCAGTCGCTTGCAGGCAGAAATTATGCTCACCAGAATGCAGCCGGTGGGAACTATTTTTAACAAGTTCCCCAGAGTGATCCGTGACATTTCGAAAAGCATCAATAAAGACATCGTCTTGAATATTGCAGGTAAGGAAATCGAACTGGATAAAACCATGATTGAGGGATTGTCCGATCCCATCATTCATCTGGTAAGAAACGCTGCTGATCATGGAATTGAACCAGGTGCTGAACGTGAAAAAGTAGGGAAGCAGAAACAGGGCACCATTACCCTGAAGGCAAGCCACCAGAGCGGCCTCGTTGCTATTGAAATTTCCGATGACGGTGCCGGAATTAATGTAAACGCAGTCAAGAAGAAGGCCATCGAAAAGGACTTGATCAGTGCCGCACAGGCAGAGGCAATGACGGACGCAGAAGTCTATAAACTCATTTTTCTGCCAGGCTTTTCAACAGCCAAGGTGGTATCGGATATATCTGGTCGCGGTGTGGGCATGGATGTTGTAAGGAGTAATGTGGAGAAAATGGGTGGAACCGTCGAAATCACTTCTGTCGCAGGGGGAGGTACCACCATAACGCTCCTGTTACCAAGAACCTTGGCTATCATGCACTCCTTGGTCGTGGGAACCGCCGGGCAGCGCTTTGCAATTCCACAAAGCAGCATAACCCAAGTAGTAAGCCTTAAAGAGGAAGAGATTCAGACCAAGCTCGCAAATATTCATCGGGCTAAGGAGTATCGTTTAAGAGGAAAGCTCCTACCAGTTGTCTCCCTTGCAGAAATCTTAGGGATTCAAAATGCTTCCGAATCTACAGCACAGAGTGGACATCCCACCAAGATTGTTGTGATTACGGTTTTAAAAAAACAACTGGGTCTATTGGTGCATGAAGTTTATGATGCGGAAGAAACCTTGGTAAAGCCTTTGCCTTTTTATTTGAAATCTTGTTTCGTTTATTCCGGGGTCACGATTATGGGGGATGGGTTCATATCCTTAATTTTAGATCCGGAAGGGATCGTGAAAAAATCTGGGATCAATTTTTCAGATAAAGAAGAGAAGAAGCAGCTTACAGCGGTGGAAAAAGAAACCATCATGCAAGAGTATCAAAGCATGTTGTTATTTAAATGCTCTGGTCCGGAAACCTATGCACTAGACATGAATATGGTCTCTCGAGTAGAAACCATAAAAGCCGAGGATATTGAAGAAGTAGGAACCGAAAAATATGTCAAGATCAGAGGAAAGACCCTGCGGGTCATCCGGCCGGAAACCTATCTGCCGGTGCATGATCTTCCCTATGACAGTGAAAAGCTTACGGTCATCATCCCCAACTTGGTTCGTCATCCCATGGGTATTTTAGTTAAAAGCATGATTGATAATACAAAAGCTCATTTTGTACTGGATACAGAACAAATTAAAAGCCCAGGGATTTTTGGAACCATCTTGTATCAAAACCGTATTGTGTTGATATTAAACCTCTATGAGCTCTTCGAAATCGCTGATCCTAAAAATCATTCTCCGACGAAAGAGGAGAAGATTGATAAGCGGATCTTAATTGTAGAAGATACACCGTTTTTCCGTCACATTGAGCAAAAGTATCTGGAGGATGCAGGCTGTAGAGTAAGTGTGGCTGAAAACGGCAGTGATGCCTTGAAGCTTTTGGAGGAAGGCACCTTTGATGTGATTGTGAGCGACTTAATCATGCCAGTAATGGGAGGCCTAGAGTTCATCAAACAGGTGAGGAAGAACCCAAAGTATGAAAACATTGCAGCTGTGGCGGTATCTTCCATGACAGGAGATAACTATGTTGATAAAGCCTTAGAATACGGCTTTGATGCCTACGAAAACAAGTTGGATAAAGAATCACTTCTGAGAACAATTAATAGAATCTATAAAAGCAAAGGAGGCGCGGGTATTTGAAGTTGCTAAGCTTTCGAATTTGGGGTGAATTGTTTGGACTGAACATAGCCTCGGTAAAAGAAATCAATAGAAATGTTCATTGTACCGAAGCGCCTACTGCCCCTCCTCAAATTATCGGTCTGTATAACATGAGAGGGCAAATCGTTACGGTTTTTGATCTTGCATTGCTTCTGGGATATGAACCCATTAAAAGAAATAAGCTGTATAATTGCATACTCTTAAAGAATAATGATCATTCAGATCGGATCGGCTTTGCGGTTGAAAAAGCAGAAGATGTGCTTAGCATAGACGAACTGATGATTAAAAATCCTCCCGCTAACGTGGATGAAAAAGTCAAAGAAAAGCTTCTTGGTCTATTTGAACTGGAAAACGACATCCTTTTAATCATTGACGAAAAAAAGCTATATGATCAATTATACTCAGTCTCTTAAACCGTTGCCAACCGACTTCAATCATTCTAGCTTAAATTCTATTGTTTGGTAGCTTTCCAAGGCTAAGCAGTACTGCGTATAGCAAATGGATGCCTTTATACAGGCTGATTTTAATGCGGCAAATCCGCAAATGGAGGTATACTATGAGGTTTTTCAATAATCTTAAAATTAGGACGAAATTAATTCTAGCCCTATTGCTGATCGCAATCATCGGGGCTGGGACAGGAACCTATGGCGACTTATGTTTGAGCGATACCAACAAGCAATCCAAAAGAATCTACACAAACACGGTTGAACCTCTGGGATATATTACCCAAATATCAACTAGTTTTCAAAAGGCTAGGAATGAATTAAGATCCGTCATTCTGTATTCAAGTACGGATGAAATGGAAGACACTTGGCAATTAATGATGAAGGAATTCGAAAAAATCGATGAGCTGGTTCCCTTATTTAGCAATACGATTGAAACGAATAAGGTTTCGAGTACCTTCGAAGACTTTGTTAAATCCTATGGCGAATACAGAACCTTTTTAGAAAAAAACAAAGCGATGATCATGTCTGATGATAAAGAGGCCGCTTATGCTTTGGTTTCAGGGGCATTGTCAACGCTATCTAATAATGCGATTTCTGATATTGATATCTTGCTTGAAGAGAAACTCTCTTTGGCTAAAAGTGTTTCAGGGGAAATCACAACGTCAACGTATTTCGCTACCAGAACGGTTGCCATTTTATTAATCTTTGGATTGATTCTTTCGATTATCTTAGCCTTAATTATTTCTAGTTCCATCAGCCGTCCGATCCTTGCTTTAAGAAACCTAATGATGCTTGCAGAAAAAGGAGATTATTCTGTTCGAATCAATTCAAATGACGGAGGAGAAATCGGCGAGTTAAACAGGGCATTTAATACTCTCTTAGCAAATAGCTGCCAAGCAATCGCAGCAATTCTTAGAACCTCCAAGGAATTGAAATTAACCTCGGAGCGCATGTTGGATGTTTCAAAGGAAATGGCTCAAAACGGCACTGGTACCAGTGTAAAAACTGGCGTTGTAAGCGCAGCTGTCGATGAGATTTCAGCTGGTATGAGTCAATCTTCAAGCACCTTGTCTTCTACCAGTAATAATATCAACACCATTGCCTCCGCTATTGAGGAAATGAGCAGCACCATCCGAACCTTGGCTTCTGCCTCTGAGCAAACGGCTATTGGTGTAAAACAAGCAACCAACCTGGTTGGAAATATTACCGGTAGTATATCCTCTGTCTCTGGTTCTGCTAGCGATGTTACCGAAGCAGTCAACAATGTGGTTGATTCGGTAAAGCAAATTAACAGCTCACTCCTTGAAGTTAATACGAAGTCTCAAAGTGCTTTAACGATCATGGAAGGCGCCAAAAACAAAGCTGAAAGCACAAACTTCATCATTAATCATCTAAATATTTCCTCGAAACAAATTGGGAAAATTGTTAATGTTATTAATGATATTGCGAATCAAACAAACATGTTGGCCTTAAATGCTGCGATTGAAGCAGCGGGAGCCGGCGAGGCCGGAAACGGATTTGCTGTCGTTGCCAACGAAGTGAAGGAATTGGCAAAACAAACCGCCAAGGCTACAGAGGAAATAGGCGAACAGATTTCAGGAATGCAAAGCAGTATGTCAAATGCTGTATCTGCTGTCAGTGACATTACGGGACTCATTACGGAAGTAACCAGTTTTATGAGCGATTTAACCAATTCCATCAATCTCCAACATAGCAGAGCTCAGGCAATTACCGATGATTCTGTAAAGGCTTCGAAGCAGCTGACCAGCATGGCGAAAGAGATATCTGTTATTTCTGAAAACTCTCAAGATGTAAACAAAAGCGCCCATGAGTCCGCTAAAGGTGTGGCTGAAATCGCAAAATCCACCAGTGAACTGCTGAAGGCCTCAGAGGAAGTGGCTATGAATACAGAAAGAGCCTCTGCCAGTGTGATTGAAATTAATCGTACCACCAAGGAAATTACCCTTGGTGTCGTGGATATATCTAAGAATATTCAGCAGATTAATGAAGATACAACCAATATAGCTACTATTGCTTCTACGACCAACCAAAATGCGGAGAAGGTTGCAGAAGCTGCCAATAATTTAGAAAGCTTGCTGAATCAATTCCGTGTATAACTGCTTTCGTCATACATCCTACAGGCTAAAACAAACCAAAGACTAAAGCTAGCGAATGGGAGGGTCTACCATGAATCGTTTATTATTTGTATCCAAGTCTATCGTTTACACAAAAATAGTAAAAAGCGCTTATTTCGAACTGAACCGTTCAGCTCTCGTTTTGTCTGAGGCGAATCTGAACGAGGCGATTAAGACCTTTACCGAAAAGGAATGCGATATAGTCTTGATAGACACGGCAATTGAAGAGGCAGAGCTAGACCCCTTTATTGGGCAGCTTTTAGCTGTAAATCCGGACGTAATCATTATTTTGCTTTGCGACCAAAAGCATCATGATCGTTTAAGTGATCAGTATTCAAAGCATAGTATTATTGTAAAGCCCCTTGACGAGGGCTATCAGCGAAACTGCAAAGCCATTAAGCTGGGGATTAATTTGGCGATTCTTAAAAAGAAGCGGGTGCAAGCGGAGGCTGTAGGGATTGCGGAGGAGATGAAATTGGCTCAGGCAGCTGGTTCAGAGACAGACGCCTATTCGCTCCTGCTGATTGCTTCTTCCACTGGCGGGCCAAGTGTCCTTGAAAAAATGTTCCGAGGCTTTACTACGCAGTTGGATGTTCCGGTGTTGATTGTTCAGCACATGCCTCCCGGCTTTACGAAGAATCTTGCCGCTACCCTGAATAAATACTCCGTCATAAACGTTAGCGAAGCAGAAGCCGGTAAAGTATTATTGCCTGGTCACGCTTACATTGCTCCTGGCGGCTTTCATATGGTCGTCACTGGGGGGAATCGCATTGACTTGAATAAAAATGAGATGGTAAACTGCGTCCGTCCCTCTGCTGATGTTTTATTCTATTCTGTTGCCCAGCATTACCCTGGGAAAAAAATTTTGACTGCTGTTCTTACGGGCATGGGCTGCGATGGAACGGAAGGCGTTCGCATTTTAAAGAAAAAATGCAGATGCTTTTGTATAACCCAAAGTGAAGACAGCTGTACCGTATACGGAATGCCTAGATCTGTTGTAGAAGCTAAGCTTTCAGACAGAGTTGTTCACTTGGACGTTCTTGCTGGAAGTATTATACGTGCTTTAAAACCAAACGCTGTTAAGGAGGATTCATAAAATGGGAGTTGCCCTTTCCGAACTGGAATTCCAGCTTTTCCAAAAGCTGATCATGGAGAAATGTGGCATTGAAATAACAGAAGACAAGTCCTATCTCATAGAAAGCAGGCTATCTAAGATCCTGATTGATTCGAAGCTCATATCCTTTGGAGAGCTTTATGCTCACATTCAGCAATCGAACAATGCTGCTTTGGTAGGCAAATTGATTGATGCCATTACAACCAATGAAACACTTTGGTTTAGGGATAAAACGCCTTGGAAAATCCTCGAAGAGCTATACATGCCTAAATTTTGCGAGCAAATCAGAAGCGGAGCAAAAAATAAAATTCGAATTTGGAGTGCAGCAACCTCAACCGGTCAGGAAGCTTATTCCACTGCCATCTGCATCGATAATTATTTAAAGCTGCGCTTTATCAAGGATGTTACATTGGAGGATTTTGAAATTATAGGAACTGATATATCAAAGCATGTTTTAGAAATTGCCAAAAGGGGAAAGTATGACAACATTGCGATCATGCGAGGCTTGGATCCTAGCATTAAGAGTCGGTATTTTACCAATGTAGGAAACGCTTGGGAAATTAGTGATGAGATTAAAAAAGCGGTTTCATTCAGAGAGTTTAACCTACAAAATTCCTTTTATATTTTTGGTAAGTTTGATTTTATCTTTTGTAGGTATGTTTTGATTTATTTTTCAGAGGCTCTTAAATCAGATATAATTAGCAGGCTTTATGAGAGCCTATCACCAAATGGTGTGCTTTTTTTTGGAGCTTATGAATTACTTGGGTCCATGAGTACTTGTTTTTATAAAAGAGAATATGGAAATGGGATATATTATGAAAAATTAGTTGAAAAGGAGGGCATGTAGACTTATGAAAATACTTTCTGTTGATGATTCAGCTACCGTTCGCAAAATCGTTAAGTCTGCCATTGGGGTCTTGGACTATGAATTTGTCGAAGCTGAGGATGGCGTGGATGCCCTTTCTGTTTTGGAGTCTGAATACACGGATATTGGGTTAATCCTTTTGGACTGGAATATGCCTGGTCTGAATGGTTATGATTTACTTCAAACATTGAAAAAGGATGAGCGATATAAGGATATTCCAGTCATGATGGTGACTACCGAAAGTGAAAAATCCAACATTGTTTTGGCCATCCGGGCCGGGGCCATTAATTACCTGACCAAGCCATTCTCTACGGAAGATTTGATTACCAAAATTATGGAATGCATGGAGGGCGAGTAAAATGGCATTTAATGATTCCTTATCAAAACTTTTCCCCTTGTTCGAAACGGCCATATTAGAGGTGCTTCCTACGGTTTCTGGCATCTCTGTTTTTACTGGGAATCCGCTTGCTGAAACAAAGGATAGCTTTGTTGGTGTTTTGCCCCTTACAGGGGATCGGAGTGGTCTTTTTTTGTTTAAGTCAAACGAGGAGAGTCTTCGCATATTGGCTTCTTGCATGACGGGCACTGCGGTTGAGCAGATTAGTGAAATGGATATGCGGGACTGCGTAGGGGAATTGGCTAATATGATTTGCGGTCTCTGTCGGGCCCGAGCTACTTCCCTTGGGATACACTTTACCTTGGCTTCACCCTTTTGTGTTCGTGGTTATGATTTCATTGAGTTTACGTTTAAAAAGAATGCGAATATCGTTTCCCAGACCTTCCTTTCTGATGAAATTTCTTTTAAAATTACTTTGATCTTGTGTTAGGAGGGAGTCGTTGTGACTCATGGAAGCGATAAAGAAAAATATATTATACTGTTGATTGATGACAGTCCGCTCATTCACAAAATTGTTAAGCGAGCCTTGGGAGATCAATATGCCCTTGTGTCTTTTACAAATGGAAGAGAGGCTGCCGATGCTGTTTCTGAAATTATTCCGGACTTGGTTCTGCTGGATGTTGAAATGCCGGATCTGGATGGCTTTGCTACTATTGAGCTTTTAAAACAGCACAAATGCATGAATAGAATTCCTGTTATATTTTTGACGGCCAAAACAGATGTTGATTTTGAATTTCAAGCCCTTCAACTGGGTGCTGTAGATTATATTAACAAACCCTTTGCGAACCCGCTCTTGCTTAAAAGAATCGAAATTCATTTGTCTCATTCCTTACAGCAAAGATATCTTGCGCACTATAATGAAGATTTGCAGGAAATGGTTCAACAAAAGACTAAAATTATTAAAGAACTTCAATTTGCTATCGTCTATACCTTGGCCGATTTGGTTGAAATGCGTGACAATTCAACGGGCGGTCATGTGCTTAGAACGCAGGCTTACTTTAAACTCATTTTAGATTACCTTGCGGAACACAACCTATATCAGGAGTATTTAAGCAAGGTGGATCCGCTGCTTTTGTTGGAGGCTTCCCAATTACATGATGTGGGTAAGGTTGCCATACCTGATTCGATTTTATTAAAGCCCGCTGCTCTGACACCCGATGAATTTGAAATCATGAAAACCCACACCACTATTGGGTACAATGCGATTGTGAAGGCCATGGAGTTGACGAACGACAAGGAGTTTTTGATCTTTGCGGCTGAGGTAGCTCTGACCCATCACGAGAAATGGAACGGAACCGGATACCCCAAGGGGCTCTCTGGAGATGAGATTCCTCTGGCGGGTCGAATCATGGCTATCGTGGATGTGTATGATGCCTTAGTCTCGAAGCGGCATTACAAGAATAAAATGACCCATGCCGAGGCTATGAAAATCATCCAAGAGGGGAAAGGGACCCACTTCGACCCCACACTGATTGATGTGGTGGAGGCTCTGGGTGATAAGTTTAAAGAAATATCTGAAACGGAATAGAAAACAGCGCATAGCTTTGTAAAGCTGTATGTTTTTGGGGGTCTTACTAAAACCGTGGGGGGCGGAATTGATCCCACGGGAATTTGAATGACTCTGTTTTTGTAAGGCGAAACGGTACTGAGTATAGCAAAAGCCCATCAGAATTTTGGTTCTGATGGGCTTTTTGGTTGTGATAGGAAAATCAGCTTGTTTTGTCTGTATAGTACTGAGCTTGTGCGTTCCATAGCTCGTAGTACTTTCCGCTTCTGTCCTGTATCAGGGTATCATGACTGCCTCTCTGAACCAGTCGCCCTTCGTTAAATACGGCTATCTCATGGCAAAAGCGGCAGCTTGACAGCCGATGAGAGATATAGATGACTGTCCTTTCCCCTACGATCTTGTTGAAATTACTGTAAATCTCAAATTCCGCTATGGGATCTAGGGCGGCTGTCGGCTCATCTAAGACGATAAAAGGAGCGTCCTTGTATAAGGCTCTGGCAAGAGCAACTTTTTGCGCCTCGCCTCCAGAAATTTCAATGCCATCCTCCACAAAACCTTTGTAGAGGGGCGTATCCAGGCCTTGGGGCAGATTGGCTAGGCGAGCGTCCAATCCGGCTTTATGCAAGGCATCTGTGGCCCTGTCTCTTTCATAAGACAGACTGGTGGCTACATTTTGACCAAGGGTGAAGGAAAATAGCTTGAAATCCTGAAAGACAACACCGAACAAGCTCATATACTCAGCATAGTCGTACTTGCGAATGTCGATGTTGTTTAGGGTGATCATGCCCTCCGTAGGGTCATACAAGCGGCAGAGCAATTTGATCATGGTGGTTTTGCCGCTTCCGTTCATGCCCACCACTGCCATACGCTGACCAATGTGCAACTTTAAATTGAGATCTTTTAGCACATATTCAGTAGCCCCCGGATACCGAAAGGACACCTTATGAAACACCAGCTCGTATTCATAGTCGTTTCGTTTTTCTACCGGCAGCGTTCCTTTATGCATTTTGTCCGGAAGGTTCAGGTAGTCGAAGGTGTTTTGCATACGGCTACAGTTTAAACTAAAGGTGTTTAAGGAGTTGATCAAGCCGGAAAAATGAGTGATGAACTGGCTAATACTGTTTGCATAGCGCACAATCTGCCCCACGCTCAGCTCGCCCAGCACCGCCTTCATGGCCACAAAGAGATAGATCAGACCACCCGTGGCCGCTGTGATGCCGCCTTTTAAGCCCTTGAGACTACCATCCAGGTGGCTTAGTTTTTTAAAGCCAACAAAACCCACCTTTCCCCAGAGGTTCTCTGACTCTTGTTCGAGTAACGCCTTTGCATTGTAGATACGGATATCCTTTCCGTTCTTATAGGTGGCGATCAGATTGTTCAGGTACAAAAAGATGCGGTTGCCGCCAGAAAATTCATCAAGAACCTTATAGATCTTGGTTAGGAATTTTTTGTCCACAAAAAAAGTTAGAAAGATTGAGCTCAGTAAGAGCACCAGATAGAGCAGAGTGAACCAAGGTGTATTCACCAGCGCCTTGGTGCTTCCTGACGCAAATAGCTTCCCGCCTACGATGATGGCAAAAAGGATCCCGAATGCGCTTTCTACAATTTTTTCAAACACATTGGTTAGGCTCCACCAACTGCTGGCGTTTTGTGAATCTTCTATCTTTGCCTTGAGCTTATGGGTTTCTGGATTTTCGATGAGCTCGAAATCCATATCAGCTGTTTTTAAGGCGATTTGGATATTGTACATCCGAGAAAAGCCAAATAAATGAACCAGCATGATTTGATTGATACCATGTGCAGCCAGATTCAGTATAACATTGGAACTCACTGTAATCCCTGTCAACAGGATTAACTCTTGTAAGTCGGCCTTTGACACTAGCTTATCAATAATCATACTGGACAAGACGATATTGACAAAAGGAATCAGTGTATAAAGCAGCTTTGTCAGCACAATGAGCGGAAGTAAACGGTTGGACAGACTGTGAAGGTACTGCAAGGATTGAAGCATTTGCTTGGCTTTGGCTTTCATTGATTCCCCCTCCTTTTTTTGCTTCGGCTTTCAGTTTTATAATAATGGCTTTGGATCTCGTACATTTTACTGTAGCCTCCCTTGTTTTTCAAAAGCTCCGCATGGGTTCCCTCTTCGCTAATTCTTCCGTCCTCCATAAAGGCTACCCGGTCGCAAAAGCTGGTACTGGCTAGGCGATGAGAGATATAGATGGAGGTTTTTCCGGCCGAAAAGTCGTTGTAGCGCTGATATAAAATGCTTTCTGCTATGGGATCCAGTGCGGCAGTAGGTTCATCCAACAAAAGAATGGGCGCATTCTTGTACAAAGCTCTTGCGAGTAACAGCTTCTGCTGCTCCCCCCCGGAAAGCTCTATTCCATCAGCGGTCATCACCTTCGTTAGTAGCGCATCCAAATCCGGCAGCCGATCTTGAAGGCCCGCAAGCTTCAAACAGTTTTTGACCTTTTCTCTGTCGATGTCCTTTTCTTCACACATGGCAATATTCTTAGCTACGCTAAAGGGCAGTACAAGAATATCCTGAAACACCGCTGAAAAGAGGCTGTAGGCAGCGTCTCGGTTTAAGCCGGACAAGGGTTTATCATTGATGTAGATTTCGCCACTGGTAGGGCGGTAAAAACCACACAGAAGCTTCACCAAGGTGGTTTTGCCGGCTCCGTTTGTACCCACCAGAGCAAGCTTCTCCCCTTTTTTAAGCTCCAGATTAAAATCCTTCAGCACATAGTCTCCATCTGCTTCGTATCGAAAGTATACATTCTTAAATCGAATGGATAAGGGCAATTCATCCCTCGGTCCTGAGCCGGGCAGCGGCAGGCCTACTCCGCGGTTGGATGTGTCCGGCATATCCAAAAATTCTCTGACCGCTGTAATATCCAGGCTAGAGCGGACGATTTCATTATAGTTGGACACAATTTCCGTTACGAAGGCACTAAAGCCGGTTATGGCACCAAAATAGAGAACAAAGTCGGAGATGCCGATATTCCCCTGCAAGATATAGTAAATCAGATAGGCATAGGCAATGCCGTCTCGCACCAGAAGAATGGCGGCATCGGCTACCTTAGGCAAATACTCTTTTTTATGCTCTCTGACCAAGCGTTTCCTATCCTCCTTCAGAACTTGCTGAAAAATGGACAGAAACCAAGGCTTCATACTGTAGAGTCGTACATCCTTCGCAGTCTGAAAGTTTGCACTTTCACTATATAAGTAGTAAAATTTCCTCATGCACTTGGCGCGTTCTTCACGATATTTTTCTCTGAAGCGGGTTACATAGTGCAGCATCCCATAATTGAGTCCTGAACTCAAAATCAAAATGATCAGCACGATGGGATTCAAGAGGGTCAAAATTCCGCTGTACAGAAAAAATCCAATCACGCTTGATAAAAAAGAAGGGAGCACCTTGACAATAGCCTGGGGGCCGCCCCGGTCATTTAAGACCGCGTCATTTAATTTTTGGTAGCGGATCTGGCCCTTTGCACTTTCCAGGTGTTCGTAATCGCAGTCCATGGTTTTTTGATTCCGGAGAAAGTAATAGTGCATTCGGTTTGACATCGAACTGGTATTGATACTGGATACGACGTATTTGTTGACCATATTGACCGCAACCATCAGAGCCGTAAAACCCGTCAGAACCCCCACCAGTCTGCCGAAGCTGGTGTATCCGCTTACTTGGTCAAGAACCAGCTTTGGCAGATAAATATTCATAAACGGCAGCAAAACGCCCGTAGCTGCCTGCAATCCAGCATACACAAAGACTACTTTATCCCAGCCCCAAATGTTTTTCAGGATATAGTTAATGTTGCTGGCAATACTGTATTGCTTTTTGCTTGTTGTTTCTTTATTCATGGGTCCACCCTTCCCTTGTGCAGATTTCCTTGATTAAATTAAGCTTATACTCAGTCTCTTAAACATTTACCAAGCCGCCTTCATTAATCTTGATAAGTTCTATGGTTTTGCGAAGTGGCTTTGCAAAGCTTAGTGGTACTGAGTATAGCATAATTTTTGAAAAGATGTGGATTCTTGCACGAATGGTTGAGATTTGAGCACGAATGGTTTTTTTGTTAAAAACCTTGGACCATATAATCTTAACACTTTCTTTAAAATTTTTTTGTGCCAATGTGTTATACTGATAAAATATTTTCAATAATTGTATGAAACTTCATGATTATTAAAAGGAGTGAATGGATTTGGCTTGGTTCGGACAAGGAAAAGATACGATAGAGTGGGAGGAATTTCTTGATGATGTCCTGTTTTTCAAATGGCCTGCAAATGAAATTAAAAAGGGTTCTCGACTGATTATTCGACAGGGTCAGAAGGCCATCTTTTATGCAAACGGTCGCGTGGAAGGTGTTTTTGAGGAGCCGGGTAGCTTTGATGTGGCTACGCAGATCACGCCCTTCCTGTCTACCCTTGCAGGTTGGTTTACCTTGCGTGGGGACACAGGTATGCGGGCGGAGGTTTATTTTGTGAACGCTAAGGAGCTTTTATTACCGTGGGGTACCAGGCAGCGTATTATGATCCCTTCTCCAGAGGTTCCCGCAGGCATACCCGTTGGCTGCAACGGTAACTTAATCGTTGAGTTCCGTGACTATCTCAAATTTATTACAAAAGTGGCAGGCGTAAAAGAAACTTACTCTCTTTCGGACATCTCTGAGCGAATTCTGGGTGAGCTTAACCCTGTTTTATCGGAGTGTATATTGGGCAGTGAACGATCAATCGGTCTGAACGCACTTATTTCCTTGCAGGCCAGTAGTCGTGCTCTTGGCAAAAAGATGACCGAAGAGCTAGACAAGGAACTTATGGATATTGGCTTCGGTGTTCGTGATGTGAACATACTCTCTATTAATTATCCGCCGGAAGTGCAGGCTATGGCTGAAAAAGTGGCCGCTCAGTCCTTTGTCAGTGATACATCTAAATATGCAGCCATTGCTATGGCAGACAGCTTCGGTAAAGAAGGCGGCAGTGCGGGTGCTTTTGGTGCTCAAATGGCTATGGGGGCGCAAATGGCACAACAAGTAATGGGATGGCTAGGACAACAGCAGCAATATCAACAGCCTGTTCCTCAGATGCAAACTGTACCGCAGGGCTACCAGCAAATGTCCCAACAACCCTATCAGCAACCACCCCAACAGCCTTATGAGCAAAGTTACCAACAAGCACCTCAACAACCATATGAGCAGGCTTCTACACAAGCACCTCAGGCAGCAGCTCCAGTCGGCGATCGTTTTTGCCCCTCTTGCCGCAAAAAGGTAGGGACAAAGTTCTGTCCGGAATGTGGAACGCAAACTGTATAAGAAGAATTCGAAATAGAAGAAAGGCCGGGTTGCTATGAGTCAAGAGTCAGTAAAAAAAAAGGTTGAAATAAAAACTGAAAACTATATCTGCCCGAATTGTGGCGGATCCATCAAGCATGATATCCACAGAAATCAATTTTTATGTTCTTTCTGCGGTTATGAAGCAAGTATAGAGAACTTTGTTGACAGTATTAAGGAGTATGACTTCAACGAATATGAGGCCCGCGAAAGTAGTGTACAGCCATTCCAAGGACTGGCAGCGGTAAGTTGTAAGAACTGTGGCGCAGAAATCGTCTTCGAGGAACAGGAAACGGCTACCGTCTGCCCTATGTGTTCTTCCACCCAAGTGGCTACGGTAAAGCAACATAGCGCAATACCGCCGGAGGGGATCATTCCCTTTAAAATTGACAAACAGAGCGCCAACCTTAAATTTCGGAAATGGGTAAAAAGTCGATGGTTTGCGCCTAATCGTTTTAAAACATCCTATCAAGAAGGCGGCTTAAGTGGCAATTACATACCCTTTTGGACTTATGATGCGGAAGTCACAGCCTCTTACACAGGTCAAGGGGGCAAGCGTCGTACAGCGAAGGGCGAAGATGGAAAAGAGAAAACTGTCGTAGACTGGTTTCCGACCAATGGCATCGTAAGTGAGAGCTTTGATGATATCCAGGTTTGCGCCTCTAATAAAAAAGGAAACGAAGTTATCAGTATGGTTTTGCCCTATGATACCGTCAAACAGTTGAAACCCTATGCTCCAGCTTACTTATCGGGTCATAAAGCAGAGCTTTATTCAATAAAAGCCACCGTAGGCTTCGAAACCGCTAAGGGGATCATGAAAAGCAAAATAAACACCCTTGCCATGAACGAGATCAGAAAGACCTATGACGAAGCTCGCATACAAACCCTTACTCCAAAGTATTCAAACGTGACCTATAAGCATGTGCTTTTGCCTGTTTGGAGCTCCGTATTCAGCTATGGGGGCAAGCTGTACCGCTATGCTGTAAACGGAGAAAGCGGCAAGGTATCCGGTGAGCGCCCGTACAGTTCAGTGAAGATTGCTATGCTTGTTCTATTCTTGTTAGCAGTTTTGGTGGCTTTCTTTGTATTGACCAAATGAGGTACGAAGTGCAGGAAGTAACCTCCGTTAACCAAGTATCAGTATGAATACAGCCCCCCTGGATTGGCTTGTGAAAACCACCGCCTATCCGAATTCTGCAATCGGATAGGCGGTGGTTTTTTATGAAAATCTCTAACATTATTTCGGATTTTGTTGTATAATGGACTTGACGAAATGCTTATATTTACAGTAAGACAAAAAAGAAAGGGGTTAGGATTTTGAAATCAGCTATGAAAAGGATGAGGCATGAAAAAAAGGAGGTTCTTAAAAGCAAAGCTGCTCTGCTAAAAAAGCTATGGGCTTTTCTGCTTATTCTCGTTTTGTTTTTTCCAAGCTTTGAAAGAACAACCTATGCCAAGGAGACAGACTGGACGGTTCTTGTTTATCTCTGCGGCACTGATCTTGAAACCGGAGGCGGCTTTGCGTCCATCAACCTGGAAGAGATCATAGAAGCAAATGCATCGGATAAAGTGAATGTGGTTATTCAAACCGGGGGAACAAATGAGTGGCAGCTGGATATCAACCCTAACGTGATTGAACGCTATGCCTTGGAAGACAACGATTTATATTTGGTGGATGAAGTACCACTAGCCAGCATGGGTGAGGCTTCTACCTTTGGGGATTTTTTGAGCTGGGGTGTTGAAAACTTTCCGGCGGATAAGTATATGCTGGTACTTTGGAATCATGGCGGCGGTAGTGTTAGGGGCGTTGCCTTTGACGAAAAATTCGGCTTCGACAGCCTTTCCCTCAACGAGCTTGCCGAAGGACTGTCTATGGCAGAGGTCGAATTTGAAATCATTGGCTTTGATGCATGTCTGATGGCTAGCCTTGAGACTGCTGCTGCCATTGCGCCCTACGGCCGCTACATGGTCGCTTCTCAGGAGCTTGAGCCCGGTAGCGGTTGGGACTATACAAAGTTCCTAAACTACATGGTCAAAAGCCCTACTGCCAACGGTGAAGCAGTCGGCAAGGCCATCTGTGACTCCTATTATCAAAAGTGTGCGCTTGAAGACAACGAAAGCTTTGCCACGCTGTCTGTTGTGGATCTGAAAAAGATCCCTGCCCTTGTGCAAGCCTTTGACAAGATGGGCAGCCAAATGACAGACTATGCCAGCGACATCAGCTTTGTAAAGCCCTTTACAAGAGCAGTTCAGCGTTCCGAAAACTATGGCGGCAACAACTCCACAGAGGGGTATACCAACATGGTTGACTTGGGCGATATCGTACTGAACGCCGAGGATGTACTTCCGGAAACCGCCTCCGATGTATTGGATGCTTTGTTTGATGCCGTTCTCTATAAAACTGATCCAGAAAATCGTTCAAAAGCCAACGGCCTATCGCTTTACTACCCGCTTTCGAAAGATAAGGAAGAGTTAACCCAATATGCTTATGTTGCAGTCAGCGATAGTTATCTGCGCTACTTTGAAGGTGTCTTCGATTGGACGATTCCGAAAGATGTTTCCATCTCCACACCGGCAGTTGAGGGCATTTCTAAAGAGGACTATCAGGTAGAATTTGAAACCTACATTACGGATGATGGCTACTTTACCTTGGACATTACTGAGGGATTCGAAGCGGTTGATAGCGTCCTCTTTAATATTTATTATTATGATGAAGAGTACGATGAGTTTCTGTATTTGGGTATGGACAACGATATCACTGGAGATTGGGAAACCGGTCTGTTCTATGACAATTTCCGAGGCGTGTGGCCGACCATAAACGATTCCTACTGCTCCCTCATTCTGGTCGCTGAGGAAGACGATTACAATATTTATACGGTTCCTGTCAAATTGAATGGGGAAGTGACCAATCTCCGCTGTACCTATGTTTTCAATGAAGACGAAGATGAGGAAGGTTATTTTAAGGTCTTGGGGGCTTGGGACGGAATTGACCCAGAGACGGGTATGAGCGCAAAGGAAATTCGCAAGCTACGCAAGGGTGACGAGATCTCCTTTCTGTTTGAGGCCTTTGATTCCAGCACAGAAGAAGAGTATACATATGAAATGGATGAGTTTGTCTATGACGGCACTATTCTGATGAAAGAGTCCGAGTTGTTTGATGGGCAGTACTATTACATGTACGAAATAACTGATATTTTTGGCAACAAGTATTACAGTGACTATGTAATTATGGAATGCGAAGACGGAAAAATTTTTGTGTTTGAAGATGAAGAAGAGTAAAAGCAGAAAACCGGTATTGCTCAAAGTAATCCGATGCAAGCAAGGGATCTGCTAAAACCTTGGGGGGGAGGAAGGGAAAAACTTTTTCAAAC
>CAZSXS010000065.1:0-21041 GCA_964611385.1 uncultured Defluviitaleaceae bacterium | reverse complement strand
CTGTGTTTCTGCTATGACAATCACTTATCATGAGTTAACTTTATAATCATTTTGTGTTATACAACTGACGGAAGTGGAATTAACCACATGAAGTATAACCCTTGAATAGCCGACCGTCTGGGCACTGATGCTCAGAGTGTGTCGGTATTTTTATTTGAGGAGGAAAAGCGATGCAAGAATATTTATTAAAGTATGGGTGCAATCCCAACCAAACACCGGCTCGTATTTATATTACGGAAGATGATTTGCCAATCCAAATTCTAAACGGAAGAGCAGGATATATAAATCTGCTTGATGCTCTAAACGCTTGGCAGCTTGTTAAAGAACTAAAACAAGCAACAGGACTTGCTTCTGCTACATCTTTTAAGCACGTCAGTCCCGCAGGAGCGGCCGTGGCTGTTCAGCTTGATGATGCAGTAAAACAGATGTATTTTGCATATGAAGGACAATATTCTGATATTGCCACTGCGTACATCAGAGCAAGAGGAGCCGACCGACTTTGTTCATACGGTGATTTTATTGCTTTATCTGACGAATGTGACGAACAAACAGCGCGTTACATTAAAAGTGAAATGTCTGATGGAATTATTGCACCATCTTTTTCACCTGAAGCTATGCAGATTCTAAAAGAATATAGAAAAGGAAAATATCTTGTTATACAAGTAGACGAAAAATATACACCTCCCGTTACGGAAAAACGAGAGGTATTTAGTGTAACTTTTGAACAAGGCCGCAATAATATAAAAATCACACAAGATACTTTGTTAAATATTGTTACGCATAATAAGCTTTTTTCGAAGGAGTCAATTCTTGATTTAATTCTGGCACAGATAACACTAAAATACACACAGTCCAATTCTGTTTGCTATACCAAAAACGGACAAACGATCGGTATCGGAGCGGGTCAGCAATCTCGTATTCATTGCACTCGTTTAGCAGGTGAAAAAGCTGACCTCTGGCATTTCCGTTCTCACCCATATATTTTAGCACTGCCTTTTTTGCCAAACTTAAAACGATACGATAGAGATAACGTGATAGATGCTATTATTCGTGAAGATGAGTATATATTGAATGAATGGCAAAGTTATTTAAAAGAAAAACCATCATTTTTATCTGAAAGTGACAAAAAAGAGTGGCAAAGACAATTAACAGAAGTTTCATTTTGTTCCGATGCGTTTATACCATTCGGCGATAACATAGAACGAGCATTTAAAAGCGGCGTGCGTTATATCGTGCAGACCGGAGGAAGTATCCGAGATGACCGTGTCGTTGCCACATGTGATAAATTGGGTATTACAATGGCTTTTTCAGATATTCGTTTATTTCATCATTAATAGGCCTTATTGTTAGGGAAGCAAATGAGCAAACCCCTTAGTTTACAATACAACCGCATCTAGAGAACTATACAGATAATTTTAATAAACAAGAATCATCAAGCATCTCTTTTGGAGGTGCTTTTTTAGCTATATGAAATTACTGCCAGTCACAGGTGATATACCCATATGCAGGGACATATACCAAACGCCTTGGTGACTTATTCTACTACACTATTGGATTTGGCAAAATATTTCTGTATAGTGGTATAACTTGCTTGTATATATGGAAGTAAATATCAAGGAATAACATCCAACCCGAATGGAGTGTGCTGTTCTTAACTGTACTTCGCTAAAGCCAAATGGTACTGAATATAGAATATCTTTCCTATTCGTTAAAATAATATTCGATGATTCTGTCATGCAATAAAGACCCATTTTTTCTAACACTTGACAATTTTTAAGGACAACTATATACTGTTTATATGTATTTATACTCAGTCTCTAAAACAGTTATTAGGCCACCTTGGTTCAACCTTGATAAATTCTATTGATTTATGTGGCGGCTTTGCAAGGCTAATGGTACTGAGTATCACAATGAAAGACAATGTTAAGCTCTTCCTCTTCTTTACAAATAACCGATCGTCCGGCTTTTTTGAAAGAAGAGGGAGGGGCGTGTGGGGGGAGGGAGAGGAAAACTTTTTTCGCCGTTTGAAAAAAGTTTTCCAGGCCTGTTTATTGGCCTATTCCTCCCCCCACGGTTTTATCATTTTATAAAAGGATCGGGATTGCGCTTGAATTTTAATCATGTGTCGGTGTTGCTTCAGGAGTGCATTGAAGCGCTTCATATAAAGGAAAATGGAAAGTACCTGGATGGTACGGTGGGTGGAGGCGGCCATTCCTTTGAGATTGCAAAAAGACTAAATCGTGGCCGCCTGTTTTGCTTGGATGCAGATCAGGCCGCTATCCAAAAAGCTTCGGAGGTCTTGCGTCCGTTCTCGGATAAGGTGTCGTTTATTCATGATAATTTTAGGAATGTCAAACAGTGGTTTGGGGACGGGGCCTTGGGCGAAAATGGGCTTGATGGCGTCCTTTTGGATTTGGGTGTGTCCTCTCACCAGTTGGATGAAGCTGATCGGGGCTTTTCCTATATGCAGGATGCTCCACTGGATATGAGGATGGACAGGAATCAGAGCCTTTCCGCCTTTGATGTGGTGAATGAATACGCTGAGGATACCCTTGCGGATATCCTGTTTCATTACGGAGAAGAGCGCTTTGCAAGGCGAATTGCCGCAAAGATCGCCGAAAAAAGAAAGGTGAAAACTATTGACAGCACTGGAGAATTAGTTACAATAATTAAAAGTGCCATGCCCCATAGCCATGAGAAGCAACATCCCGCTAAAAGAAGCTTTCAGGCTATACGCATAGCTGTCAATAACGAGTTGGACATGCTGGACGCAAGTCTTAGGGATTTAATCCGTTGCCTCAACCCAGGGGGCCGTATTTGCGTAATCACCTTTCATTCTTTGGAAGACAGAATCGTAAAAACGTGTTTCAAAAGCCTACAAAATCCCTGTACTTGCCCAAGAGAGCTTCCTTATTGTGTATGCGGTAAGACAGCGGAATTGAAAGTTGTTACGCCAAAACCCATTCTGCCCAGTGAAGATGAAATCACAGTGAATCCGCGTGCCAGAAGTGCGAAACTCCGAGTTGGTGAAAAATTACTAAGGGGTTGATGGAAATCAAACAACAAAATGAGCATCGTACTGGAAAAACAAGAATCCAAAAAGCTTACCATCCCAAACCCACTGTACCTGATCGAAACAAACCTGTCCCTTCTGCACGAGTCAAGAGAAGACCCCCCGGTGCAGGCCCGCCGCCCCATAACAGACATAATACCTACAACGGTACTTCTGTAGCCTATGACTATGCAGAAGAGGAGGCACCCGGCTACCTACCCCAGCGAAGTAAGTTGGTTCGTCGCTTGGTTAAAAAATCACTGGTTTTTGTTTACAAGGATGGCACGAATCAAAAATTGTCTGTTTTTTTGATTTTGACCATCATTTTTATCTTTTTGGGTGCCTTTTCCTTGGCGATATCGTATGCTAACCTCTATGATAAGCAGCAGCAAGTCAGTAAGCTAACAGCAGAATTAAAGACCATGAAGCAAGAAAACGACAGTCTCCAATTGGAAATCTCTGAGAGCTTTGATAAGGATGAAATCGAACGGATCGCCAAAGAAAGACTGCGTATGATTAATCCTAAGCCTTATCAAATCATTCATATTAATGTGCCTCGTAACAATTATGTTGTACTAGCAGGGGATAACCCAAAAACAAACCAAAGTGAGGGTTTTGTTGAATCTGTAAAAGGTATTATCGTGAAAGTACAAGCCCTTTTCAGCAGTATCGTAAATGAAAGTCAATAAAGGAATAAAAGCCAATAGAGCTCAGAATTCTAAAAACAAGGAACGTTTATGAACGAGCGAGAAAAGCAACAGCGTATCCATCGAAATCGAAAAAGAAAAAAAAGAAATCTAACAAAACTCAGGTCCGGTAAGCTCATTTTTATCGGATTTATTTTTGTGCTTTGTTTTATGGGTCTTTTGGTTCGAGTTGTCTATTTAAAATACAAGTTTGGAGGCGACTTTGAACGGCGGGCCATGCGTCAGCAAATTGCTGGAGGCTCTACTGATTATGTAGGTGTCATCAACCCCATTCGCGGCAGTATTTATGACCGGAACAAACAAGCTCTAGCCAACAGCATCGTAGTTTACAAGGCGATTTTGGATATCCGAAAGCTGCTATTGCGAGAGGAAAAGGAAATCAATACCTGCCTGCAAACCCTGAATGAGCTCTTGGGCATCCCCATGGAACAGCTTAAAGAAATTACGGCTGCTGATGCTCTAGGAAATCCGATCAACGACACCCAATATTACATCCTTGCCAAAGGGGTTTCCCAAAAGCTAGCGACGGAGCTGAAAGAGAAGAAACTGCCTGATTTATGGTTTGAAGAGGATTCAAGACGGGTCTATTTACATAAAAGCCTAGCCTCCAGTGTCATCGGCTTTATCCGGGGTGGAGAGGCTGCTTATGGTTTGGAAAGCCGCTATAATGAGTATTTGACGGGAGAACCGGGACGCTCCTTCCGAACCTTTGATGGTGAAAAAAACGTAGTGAGCCAGCAAATCCCTGCAAAGGATGGCTATTCGCTGATTACCAATCTGGATCTTGTGATGCAGCAATATGCAGAAGATGCCGTTTTGCAGGCAGGCTTGGAATATAACCCTGAAAATGCCTTTGCTTTGATTATGAATCCCAAAACCGCCGAGATTTATGCTATGGCTCAGTATCCAGCGGTGGATTCAAACAATCCCAGTGACTTGGCGGGTCTTAGCTCCGAACGCCTTCGCCAAGAATTAACCGATTTGCCTCAAAGAGAACAGCTGGATAAGCTGATTCCTTTGTGGGCTAATTATGGGGTGACCAGTACATTTGAGCCGGGTTCTATTTTTAAACCTGTGGTGGTTGCGGCGGCTCTGGAGGAAAATATTATTAAACCCGATGATATCTTTGATTGTGCCGGAACAATCAACGTTAGGGGGAGCAATATTCCCTGCTTTAACAATACAGTTCATGGTCGGCAAAACCTAACTCAGGTACTGGCGAATTCCTGTAATGTTGCCATGATTAAGATTTCGGAAAAATTGGGACGAGATCTTTTCTTTAAATATAGAACCGATTTCGGCTTTGGAGAAAAAACAGATATCGACCTGCCCGCTGAAGCAGATGTCTCCGACCCAAGGGTTATGTATACCCTAAGCCAATTGAATCCAGTGGAACTGGCTACAAGCTCCATGGGACAAGGCTCCAACACGACAGCCATTCAGGCTATTAATGCCTTTAGTGCCGTCATTAATGGTGGTAATTTAATGAAGCCCTTTCTGGTGTCCCAGATCGTGGACAGGCAAGGGAATTTAGTGAAGGAATTTCTACCTACGATACAAAAAAAGGTGATCAGCCAAGAGACTTCGGACTTTCTCCGAAAGGCCTTGCAAAGCGTTGTCACGCCAACAGGAACCGGACACAAGGCCTATATTGAAGGCTATAGCATCGGAGGTAAGACAGGAACCGGACAGCAGGGACGCGGTGAGAACGAAAAGGTAACAGTCAGCTTTATTGCCTACTTGCCCGTAGAGGATCCTGAAATCATTGCAATGATGTTGATTAACAAACCAGAAGAGGATATCCAGGGCAGTACATCTGCAGCCCCCTTATTAAAGGAAATTTTGCAAAAGCTAATTAACTATAAGGCCATCAAGCCCTCTGCTGGAGAATCTACGGAAAACCTATCATTGGAAAAAGGTTCCTTTTTACTGAAAGATTATCGCGGCGTATCCATCTTAGAAACAATTAAGGAATTGAATACTCAAAAGCTTGATTTTGAGATTATCGGACATGGCAGCATCGTTACGGAAACCCTCCCGACGGCAGGGGCAGCTGTATCTCCAGGCACCAAGGTCTTTATAAACATCTCCGAGGGTTCTGGAGGAGCCTCCTTAGTTCAGACTCCTAGCGTTCTCCAAATGCGGCCGGAAGAGGCAGTGGAGCTCATCAAGCAGGCAGGATTTATCCCTATCATTGTGGAAGATCCGGTGGCAACGCCGAGTCCTTCTGGGAGTCCCGCTCCCACTGCTTCAGCGAAGCCTAGCTCAAGTTCAAGCCCATCCCCTAGCCCGGCAACCGAAAAACGCGTTTATGAGCAAATGCCCGGCCCAGAAATCAAGATTCAGCCGGGAGTAGAAATAAAGCTGAAGGTTCGCTGATTTTTGGCATACAAGCCTCTTTTGCTTAATACACTGATAGAAAACGAAATCAGGTGATGCTGTTTGCGAGGCATTAGCAGAAGAGGAAGAGGATTAACCAAGAGACTGACTGCAAAAAGCAACAAAGAACTAAGCATGAAGGATTTAAAGTTGAGCCTTCTGTCAAAACGGAAGCTATTGTTCTTGATGTTTTTATTTGGCGGCGTGCTGTTTGCACTATTGATGCGGATACTTTACATACAGGCTGTTGAGGGGAGTTGGCTGCAGGCCCGGGCCTATGAGCAGCAAACCAGAGACCGCCTGATCTCTCCTGACCGGGGTGCAATCTATGACAGGAACATGATCCCCATTGCCGTAACGGAAACGGTTGCCTCGGTCAGTGTTATTCATAATCAGGTTAAAAACCCAGAGGAAGTTGCCCGCGAGCTTTCTCAGAGGCTGGCTCTGGACTACGAGCTGGTGCTTCAAAAGGTAAATAAGCGAGTGGCTCTTGAACGAATAAAAACAAAGGTAGATAAAAATCTGGCGGATGAAATCAGAGCCTTAAAGCTTCCTGGTGTGGTTATAGACGAGGATATTAAGCGCGTTTACCCCTTTTCCACCATGGCTTCCCAGGTGTTGGGCTTTGTGGGAAAGGATAATCAGGGGATAATCGGACTTGAGGCCGTCTATGATAAGTATTTGAAGGGCGAGAGCGGAAAAATTTTGACAGAGACTGATATTTACGGGCGAGAATATAAGGATAGTCAAGAGCTAAGGATAGAGCCGAAAAATGGAAGTAATCTGGTAACGAGCTTGGACGCCATCCTTCAACAGTATGCCGAGCAAACCATAGAAAAAATTGTTGAAGCCAAGTCGGCCAAGCGTGGGACAATTATTATGATGAATCCCAAAAACGGTGAGATTATTGCCATGGCCAATAAACCCGATTTTGATTTGAACTCCCCTTTTACCATCAACTCTGAGGAATATGCTGCAATTTGGAATATGTTGTCGGACAAGGACAGAAATGATTATCTTAATAAAATGTGGAGAAACTTTAGTATTAATGATACTTATGAGCCCGGCTCCACCTTTAAGATTATTACCTCTGTTGCGGGCTTACAAGAAAATGTGGTGGAAGAAAATTCCCCCTTTAGCTGCTCTGGCTTTCATGTGGTGGCAGGCAGAACGATTAAATGCTGGCGTTCGCCCAGAAGCCACGGTGCCCAAACCTTTGTGCAAGGGGTTCAAAATTCTTGTAACCCGGTCTTTATGGCCATAGCCGAACGCTTAGGGGCAGAAACCTTTTATCAATACCTGCTTGACTTTGGCTTTAATTCAAAAACCGGCGTAGATTTGCCTGGTGAGGCTGTGGGCATTATGCATAAGCTGGATAAGGTTGGCCCCGTGGAGCTAGCTACCATGAGTTTCGGCCAAAGTTTTCAAATCACGCCTCTACAGCTCATGCGTTCTGTTTCTGCTGTAATCAACGGAGGTTACTTGATCACGCCGCACTTTGGTGTCCGAACCATCAGTGATGAAGGAGAAATCATTGAGGAGTTTGCCAAGACGGATCCCAAACAGGTGGTATCAAAAGAAAACTCAGACAGAATGAGAACCATTCTTGAGAGTGTCGTCATGTCGGGCACAGGAAACAAAACCTATATCCCTGGTTATCGTGTGGGCGGAAAGACCGCCACCAGTGAAAAGCTTCCGCGGCGTAGCGGAAAGTACATCGCCTCCTTCCTAGCCTTTGCCCCGGCGGATGATCCGCAGGTCTTGGCCTTAGTGCTGATTGACGAGCCTCAGGGCGCTTACTATGGCGGGCAGGTTGCCGGACCGGTTATGAAGGAACTATTAATGAATACTTTGCCGTACCTCAACATTGAGCCGATTTATACCGAGGCCGAACTGGCTCTGCCCGAGGTTGTATCGGTAAAGGTTCCGAATTTTATTGGAAAGTCCGTAAACGATGCCAAGAAGGATCTGTTGAATCTAGGAATACGATATGAAGTGGCCGGGGAAGGCTCAAAGATTACAGGCCAATTTCCCCTGGAAGGCGAAACCATCAACAAAACATCGAAGATATTGCTTTGGATCGGAGATTAACGTTACAGTAAGCTGGGAAATCCCTTGCATTTTGGCAAAGGAGTGCCTTGCATTTATATAGGAGGGAACTATGAAGCTTTTTAAACTATTGAGCAACGTAGACTATACTGTCCTTCAAGGGAAGGATACGGACATAAAGCAAGTAGTAATTGATTCCAGGAGGGTTGATAAAAACACCCTCTTTGTCTGCATCCAGGGCTTGAAGCTGGATGGCCACAGCTTTTTAAAGGACACTCAGGCCCAGGGGGCAGCAGCGGCTATAGTGGATAAAGACGTGGATTTAACTGATTTATCTGGAATGACCATTGTTCGGGTGGCGGACAGTCGTCAGGCCTTGGCCGCCATTGCAGCAAATTTCTATGATCATCCGGCGGATGCGATGGAGATCATCGGGGTTACGGGCACGAACGGCAAGACTTCTGTAACCTATTTTTTGGAAGCAGTCCTGAACGAGAAGGCTGATCAAATAAAAACCGGAGTGATTGGCACGGTGGAAACCCGCATTGGCAAGGAGCATTTGAAAATTTATTATGCTACTAGCACCACACCGGATACCCTGGAGCTGCACCAGATCTTTGCGCAGATGCATGATAAGGATGTAAGCCATGTGGTCATGGAAGTGACTTCTCATGCCTTGGCTTTAAAAAAGGTTGCGGGGATACAATTCAAAGTCGGCATCTTTACCAATCTGACCCAAGATCACTTGGACTTCCATGGAAGTATGGAAAACTATAAGGAAACGAAGGGGCAATTTTTCCACAACTGTGAGACCTCTATCATCAACATAGACGATCCCTATGGTGAATATATGATGGAACAGGCCACCGGACGTGTCATCACCTTTAGTGTGAACAGAGAGTCGGATTTGAAAGCCATTGATATCGTGCATACGGATAAGGGTTGCGAGTTTACCGTTCGTCTTTCCCATAATCTGCTACCCACGCCGGATTTGTATAACAAGAACGAGTTCAAGGTGAAGTTAAACATACCAGGAAGTTTCACGGTGTACAATGCTCTTAGTGCCATCGGAGCAGGGCTGGCTATGAATATGCATATCGGCGACATACAAAACGCCCTCTTGAAGTTGGAGGGCGTACCAGGTAGGATTCAAAGCGTACCTAATAACAACGGTTTTAATGTGATTGTGGATTATGCCCACAGTCCGGATTCTTTGGAGAAAATTATTAAGTCCGTCCGTGAGTTTACAAAAGGAAGGGTGATTACCCTTTTTGGCTGCGGGGGAGATAAGGATAAGGGTAAGAGACCCATTATGGGACGCATCGCTGGCATTCTGTCTGACTATTGTGTCTTAACCTCTGACAATCCAAGGACAGAACCTCCGGAAGCGATTATTGCGCAAATTGAGGAAGGCATCTTAGAAACCAACTGTAAATTTGAAAAAGTCCCAGATAGAAAATTAGCCATCCACCGTGCGATTGCCGTTGCCGGAAAGGACGATACTGTGATCATTGCCGGTAAGGGGCACGAGAACTATCAGATTTTTGCAGACAGAACCATTGATTTTGATGATGTGGAAGTGGCTAAGGAAGCCCTTCGTGTTTGATAGGAGGCTTCATGTTTAATCCGGAGGAGATATTACGGGGGATACGCTCAGTTCACATTGACAGCCGAAAGGTAGAAGTCGGTTCCCTTTTTGTTCCGATTCAGGGCGAGCATGTGAATGGTCACGAGTATATCGAAGCGGCTTTCAAAAGGGGGGCCATCCGTGCCCTCTCAGAACGGCCTTGTCCATGTAGTGAAAAGGACGAGGAAGCTAAGAGCGCCGAGGATAGCAGTGTATTGAGCAGCAATGCTTCAGGCGAGATTATTTATGTCGAAAGCACGCGGCAAGCGTTGAAGGATTTGGCTGAGTACTACATGACCAAATTCACAGGGAAGGTTGTTGCCATCACCGGAAGTGTGGGGAAAACCAGCACCAAGGATATGATCGCCTCCGTTTTGTCTCAGGGCTTTTCAGTTTTGAAAACGGAAGGGAATTATAACAATGAGCTAGGTCTACCCTTGACAGTCTTTCAATTGCAGCCTCATCATCAGGTGCTTGTTTTGGAAATGGGCATGAATCATTTTGGTGAGCTTCATAATCTGAGTAAGATTGCAAAACCAGACTACTGTGTGATTACCAACATTGGCGAAGCCCATTTGGAAAACTTGGGTAGTCGAGAAGGGATTTTAAAAGCCAAGCTTGAAATCCTTGATTTTATGAAAGAGGACAGCCTTGCTTTTTTCAACGGAGACGATGAATATTTACAGCGCTTACAGGCGCTCTGGCCCCTTGAGTATGGACGATTTCAAAACCAGCCGATCTTCTTTACCCAAAGCATAGCCCAGGATATTGTGAGCCAGGGGTTTCTAGGCATTCGTTTCTGCTTGAAAGGAACGGAAATCCAGTTGAAGGTACCGGGGCTGCATATGGTGAAAAACGCCCTTGTAGCTGCGCTGCTTGGGGAGCAGTTTGGCCTTTCTCTCGCTCAGATCAAAGCTGGATTAGAAAATTTTACGCTGTCCAAAAATCGGATGGATGTGGTCAGGGGACGTTTTACGGTCATTAACGACAGCTACAACGCCTCGCCCTCTTCTGTAAAGGCGGCCTTGGATTTGCTCAGCGAAAGCCAAACAAGACGGGTTTGCATTTTAGGAGATATGCGGGAGTTGGGGGACGACAGCCCGGCTCTGCATGAAGAGGTTGGGGCTTATGCAGCCGCCAAGGGTCTTGAGTTGATCATTGCGGTTGGAAGCTTGGCCTATTCGATTTACAAAGGGGCTGAGCGGGTTTTAAACGAACAAAAAAGCACACAAAAAGATATGCCAGCCCTTACCCGGCTTCTGTATTTTGAAACCCGGGAAGAGCTGGATGCAATCCTTTTATCGGAGGTTCGGGACGGGGACACCATACTGGTGAAGGCTTCACGCCTTTTGGCATTTGAAAAAACAGCAGAAATTTTGATTAGAGGATGTTTGATATGAATTCAGCGATTTATGCCGTAATGATTGCATTTGTTGTGAATATTATACTTTGCCCCGTTGTCATCCCTTGGCTACACCGCTTGAAGTTTGGGCAGAACGTCCGGGATGACGGCCCCAAAACCCATCTGAAAAAGGCCGGTACCCCGACCATGGGCGGGATTATGATCCTGCTGAGCTTTATTCTTGCCTCTGTGATTTTTTTGAAGGATAACAGGGAAGGGATTATGGTGATCTTTGTGACCCTGGGCTTTGGGCTGATTGGCTTTGCGGATGATTACATCAAGGTGGTCAAAAAGCGTTCGCTCGGCCTTCGGGCGGGTCAGAAAATCGTTGCTCAATTCATTGTCAGTGGCATTTTTGTTTTCTTCCTTTATAAATTCGCACCTCAAATCATGGGGGATGCAAAATTGACCGAAGTGATTATTCCCTTTACCCAAAACAAAACCCTGGACTTGGGTATTTTTTATATCCCCTTTATCTTTTTTGTCATCATTGCCGTCGTCAATGCGGTGAATTTAACAGACGGCCTGGATGGTCTGGACTCTGGCGTAACTGCCCTTGTTGTTACCTTCTTTGCGATCATTGCCTGGGTAATGAACAGCAAGCTCTTACCGATTTCCGGTGCCGCTCTGGGAAGTCTTTTAGGCTTTTTGCTTTTCAATTCCTATCCGGCGAAGGTCTTTATGGGCGATACGGGTTCTTTGGCCTTGGGCGGTTATGTTGTGGCTGTGGCCATCCTTCTGCGGATGCCTCTGTTTATTCCCATCGTGGGGATTATCTATGTGATTGAGGCGCTTTCGGTTGTGATCCAAGTCGGCTATTTTAAGCTGACCAAGCAACGGTTTTTTAAAATGGCTCCGATCCATCACAGCTTTGAGATTTCCGGCTGGCCGGAGACCAAGGTGGTTACTTTGTTTTATATTATTACGGCCTTGTTCTGCCTGATTGGTTTTTTAGCCGCAGAAATTATTAAGTGAGACTGAGTATATAAATACTGAGTAGATGAAGGAGGAATGGTTTGATGTTTGATGGCATGAAGATATTGGTTTGTGGTATGGCTCGGAGTGGGGTTTCATCGGCGAAGCTTTTGAAGAGACTGGGTGCTACTGTTACGCTTAGCGATACATCCGATAAGTTGGGTGATTTGCCCTTAACACTGGAAAAGGAAGGGTACACGGTCATTACCGGCCGGAATCCGGATGATTCATTATTAAACGAGCAAGACTTGGTGGTCATCAGCCCCGGCATTCCGTATGACTTACCCTTTCTGATGGAGGCTAGACGGCTGGGTATACGGGTCTGGGGAGAAATGGAGCTGGCCGCTATTCTTTGCCGTTGTCCTATCCTAGCCATCACAGGAACCAACGGCAAAACCACCACGACCACCTTGATGGGGGACATTATTCGCTACTTCAACAAAAATGTAAAGGTCTGCGGCAACATTGGCCTGCCTTTTACAGAAGTGGTGTATGAGATGGAGCAGACGGATCTGGCAGTCTTGGAAGTCAGCAGCTTTCAACTGGAAACCATTCAAACCTTCCGGCCTCACATTGCTGCCATCCTCAATCTTACCCCCGATCATCTTAACCGTCACAAGACTTTTGAAGAATATGTGCGGATGAAGGCAAGGATTTTCGAGAACCAAACCAAGGATGATTTTTTGATCTTAAACTATGATGATGAAAACTGCCGCAAGCTGGCGGCTTTGGCCAAAAGCAAGGTGATTTTTTTCAGTCGGAAAACGATCTTAGACGAAGGCGTCTTTGTTCAAGACAATGCTATTTATGCGAATATCTTTAACTTTTGCGGAGAGGTCTTGTCCTTAGATTTAATCCCCTTGACCATGATCGGCACGCACAGTGTTGAAAATGTTCTGGCAGCGGTAAGCATGTCTCTTTGCGTGCCTGTTACCCTTATGGATATCAAACGCGGGGTCAGCGGCTTCAAGGGGGCACCTCATCGGCTGGAATATGTTCGGGAGTTCAAGGGCGTTCTCTATTACAACGACTCGAAGGGTACCAACCCGGATTCGGCGATCAAGTCCGTGGAAGCCATTGAAAAGCCCATTATCTTAATCGGTGGAGGTTACGACAAGGGTGTTGAATTTGACGAATGGGTACGCTTGTTTCCCGGTCGAGTCAAACTCTTGATTGTCTTGGGCGAAGTCACAGAAAAAATCATTGAGTGTTGCAAGGCTTATAACTTCTTTGATTTTGAAAGGGTGAATAGCTTAAAGGACGCTGTTGATCTAGCCTATGCAAAAGCTATTCCTGGTGACTGTGTGCTTCTATCTCCCGCCTGTGCCAGCTGGGATATGTTTGATAACTTTGAGCAGAGAGGCGATCTTTTTAAGGACTTTGTACATGAACTGGGGGAGTAATCCAATTCAGGCCGGAAGGAGGACTATATGACGGGTGATACATATCAAGGGAATTACAGAGGAAACGGAGGCTATCGCCGAGATAACGACGGAAACGCCATAAACGACCACAACAGAGAATTGAGAGACACCCAAAAGGACAACCGACCAAAGAACTTGGTGAATGTATCAGGGGTTGACATTACCGTTTTGCTGGTAACGATTATTCTGGTTCTCTTTGGTGTGGTCATGGTGTTCAGCGCCAGTTATTATACGGCGGCCATCCGCTTTAATGATATGTATTCCTTCCTGAGAAAACAAGCCTTGGCGGCGGTGATGGGCTTTTGTGCGATGCTGATTGCAGCCAATTTTAATTATCGCTATCTGAAAAAATTTGCGCTTTTGCTTTATGCGTTTTCCTGCTTTGCCCTTGTCTTCGTGGCCATCTTCGCTGAAGAGGTCAACGGCGCAAAGCGTTGGATTGAATTACCAGTAATCGGGCAGTTTCAGCCCTCTGAGTTTGCTAAGATCGGCTTGATCCTTTTTATTTCCGTTATCATTTCATCCAACAAAAATATCTTGAAACGTTGGGGCGGCTTTTTCTTTTGTTGCGGGGTTGTTGGTGCCATTTCCGGTCTGGTTTACCTCGGAAGCTTAAGTACCACTATCGTGGTTTTTTCTGTGGGCATGGTGATTATCTTTGTTTCCAGCCCCTACACGATGCGCTTTGTGATCATGGGACTTTCAGCTGCTGGTGGTCTGGTTTCTTATATCGCTTTTTTTTCTGACAGTTTTAGAAACGAGCGTTTCCTAGCCTGGCTGAATCCTTTCGATTACGCAAACGGAAGTGGCTATCAGATCATCCAAGGTCTTTACGCCGTAGCCAGCGGCGGTGCCTTCGGACTGGGGATTGGTCAGAGTCGTCAGAAAAGCTTTACGCCCGAGGCACAGAACGACTTTATATTCGGGATTATTTGTGAAGAGTTTGGCTTTTTGGGGGCGCTGATCGTTCTGATGCTCTTTGGGGTTCTTATCTGGAGAGGGCTGAAAATTGCCATCAATGCCCCTGACACCTTCGGCTCCCTAGTGGCTACAGGGATCGTTACTATGTTGGCTGTCCAGGTCATCATTAACGTAGCGGTTGTGACCAACTCCATGCCCAACACTGGTATTCCTATGCCCTTTATCAGCTACGGCGGTACGGCTTTGGTAATTTCCATGGGGGCCATGGGTGTGTTGCTCAATATTTCGAGATATGAGAAGGAATATTAAGGGCGATAAGATTATCTAAAACCGTGGGGGGAGGAAGGGAAAAACTTTTTCAAACGGCGAAAAAGTTTTTCCCTTCCTCCCCCCACACCCCCTTCCATCCCTTTTCAAAAAGCCGGACATGAAGGGATATAAATCCCACGGAAATTTTGAAAGACCGCATGTATTTATATTGAGTTTCGTTCAACTTTATGTGGCTGTGTAGTATAGGGCTATTGGATCAGATCCAATAGCCTTTTCTTATGTCCATACACAAATAGATGCAATAGCTTTTCTTATATCCACACACAAATAGATGCAATATGAAGTATCCGTGTATTGCATTCTGTAGTCAATTTCATTTATAATAGGCAAAAAATTTTATGTTTGGGGGAGAGTATGCGAAAAAAATTGTCTTTTAAAATTATTGTGCCCTTCATGATCCTCATTTTCCTGTCTCTGTTGGTGGTTACGCTGTTGATAAACTACAACGCTAGGCATTCCAACCGCTTATCCATGGAGGTTCATATCGAAAACATTGCCGAAAAAGTACAGACGGACTTGTCTGATAAGCTGAGGACTCCGCATCTTGTTCTTGAAATGATTCAATCAGCTTATTTGGCCAATACCCTCGATTTAAACGACTTTGAGGCCTTGAAACATTATTTTTGGTACGCAACCAATTTGGAAGACAGTGTGAAGTTTATTTACTATGGCAACAAAGAGGGAAATATGATTGGGATCGATCGCTTTGGAGACCGTCCTCTTTTGAACGAAAAGAGCGAAAGGACAAATTATTTGCGGGAGGTACATGCGCTCTCTTCGGCTGATACAGTTGTACCGTATCGTAACGGTGAAGGAACGGCATATGATACTGTGAATCGCTCCTGGTATTTGAAAGCCGAAGAAAAAAAGACAAATACTTGGACGGATGTGTATACCTCCGTTGCTGATCAAGCCTTGTGTGCCACGGCCGTTAGTCCTGTTTTGGATGAGAAGAGTGAGCTGATTGGAACCCTCTCTGTTGATATCCTACTATCCAGCATCGTCCAATTTTTGAAAGAGACCCATATTAGCCAATTGGGGAGGTCCTTTGTCATTGACAAAACAGGGTTAATTATCGGTTCATCCACGAACGAATTGCCTTATATTGAGCAAGGGGATACCCAAAAACGCTTACTGGCTGTGGACTCAAGCGAACCACTGATCCGCAATGTGGCTATAGAGGCTCTGAACAGCTACAAAAGCTTTGATCAGGTTCCCGTAGATGAACCCTTACGAATCGCCGATGGAAACGCAAGCATCAGCTATCGTGTTACGGAGGTCAACAATAACGGGATGGATTGGCTGCTATTTATTGCGGTTCCTGAAAGCGACTTCATGGGTGATATCAATAAAAATACCTACATGTCGATTGTTGTTTTAATTATTGTGATGCTTTTGTCCCTTTTTATCGGAAACCGAATCGTTAAGAATCAGCTTTCTCAGATTTTAAACTTGGAGACGGCTACAAAAGCCCTTGTAAATGGGGATTTGAGCATCAAGGTTTCTTCCAATTCCCAAGATGAAATCGGACGGCTCAGCAATAATTTTAAGCAAGTGGTGGATACACTGGGCACCCTTAACCTTGAAATGACTAAGCTTTATACCTCCCATGAGGCCGGGGAATACGAGTATCGGATTGATGAAGAGCAGTTCAGCGGCGCTTACAAGGAGCTTGTAAGCGGAATTAACGAAGTACTGAGCATGTATGTGCATAACTTTTTAGAGGTTTTGAATACGGTAGATGAATTTGGCCAGGGAAACTTTGAAGCGGATATCAAGCAGTACCCGGGCAAGCTTCAAATTGGAAATCAGTATATAGGGCGGCTTAAGTGTAATCTTAAAAACATACACAGTGAGATTTCTTCATTGGCAGAGTCCACCTTGAATGGCAAGCTGGATTTAAGAGCAAACGCTGAGGGCTTTTCCGGTCTCTGGGAAAATATAGTTGTGCGATTAAACGATATGGTTGAATCCGTACAAATTCCGATAGAAGAGACCCAGACGGTATTAGGACAGATGGCCAAGGGAAATTTGAGTGTCAAGATGAAGGGCGAATACAAAGGAGACTTTAATGCTATCAAGGCTTCCATGAACTTTACAATTGATGAATTGTCCTCCTATATTGCGGAAATCGCTGACACCCTTTCTAGGTTCTCTGAAAACGATTTGAGTACAGGCATAACAAGACCTTATATTGGCGACTTTGCGCAGATCAAAAACTCCATTAATCAAATAGCCGATACCTTTAACCATATTATTTTGGATCTATCCACTGTAGCCAAAGAAGTGGGCGCCGGAGCAAGAAGTGTTTCGGAATCCGGCATTCGGCTTTCAAACGGTGCCACAGAGGAAGGCGAAGCCCTGCAACAGCTTACAGAGGCCTCCCAAACCATTGAGCGCCTGATCACAAAAACCTCTGAAAGTACTTTGTTTGCGGAAAGCCTGTCTCAGAAATCAACGGACACAGTCACAGAGAGCAATGAGCAAATGATGAATCTGACCCAATCTATGCAAAGCATACAGGACACCTTTAATAATATGGCTAAGATCTTAAAAGTCATCGACGATATCGCGTTCCAAACTAATATCTTGGCCCTGAATGCTGCCATCGAAGCCGCTAGAGCGGGTGAACACGGAAAGGGCTTTTCCGTTGTTGCAGAGGAAGTTAGGAATCTGGCTAGTCGTTCCCAAAGCTCAGCCGGTGAAATCGCTCAGCTCATTGATGACAGTCTCTTGTCTGTTAAGGCGGGACGGGAGATCACGGGGCAAACAAGCCTTACCCTGAACAAGATTGCGGATGACGTATCCGCGGTTTCACAAACCATCCTCTCCGTAGCTGAGTTGTCCAAGAAGCAAGTTGAATCTGTCGTGATCATGTCCGAAAATCTTGGACGGATTTCTGGCATCTTGCATAACACTGCCCTTGTATCCGAAGATAATAAAGCCGCTTCCTCGGAACTGTCCTCCCAAGCAGAGACTTTAAACAAGTTGTTGTCGGTCTTTACACTCAAAAAAAGGGGGCTTTCTTAAGTTTGGGTACAAAATAATTACAGACATAAAAAAGGTTGATGCTAAGCTGATTGAAAGTCAGTTTACATCAATCTTTTTTTAATAGTACCATATATATATTCGGCAGTAGAGTTTCCAAATTGTCCGGAGCGAATGGAAACTTGCAGAGGCAAGTTTCCTGTTCATGAGCGAACGGAGAATTTGAGAAACTCTTTGCCGAATATATAGAATATAGACAGGCCTTGGAGGGTACCGCCGTTACAAGCTTGGTAGTAGCCCCTTCTCCAAACCGCATCCCCACTCCTCGCAAAATGCCGTATTATCCCAGTCTACTCCTAAATTTGATTGATTAGAGTATTGCATTCAATAGTAAGTTTCATTTATAATAGACAGAAAAATTTTCTTGGGGGAGCTTATGAGAAAAAAATTGTCTTTTAAAATTGTAGTACCCTTCATGATCCTTATCTTCCTATCTCTGTTGATGGTTACGCTATTGATAAACTACAATGCAAGGCGTTCTAATCTTTTATCCATGGAGATTCATGTCGAAAATATCGCTGAAAAGGCACAAACAGACCTGTCCAACAAACTAAAGTCTCCTCATCTTATTCTTGAAATGTTTCACTCTGCTTACTTGGCCAATACGCTTGATTTAAATGATTTTGAGGCTTTGAAGCATTATTTTTGGTACGCAACCAACTTAGAAGATAGCGTGAAATTTATTTACTATGGTAGCAAAGAAGGTAACTTCTTTGGCATAGACCGCTTTGGAGACAGTCCGCTTTTGAAGGAAAAAAGCGAGAGGACGAATTTTTTACGGGAGATACATAAACTTCCCACGCTGGATACCGTTGTGCCTTATCTGAGCATCGAAGGCACGAATTACGATACAGTGAAGCGTTCATGGTATCTGAGAGCCGAAGAAAAAAAGACAAATGCCTGGACGGATGTGTACACCTCTGCTTCCGATAAGGCCTTGGTTACCACGGCCGTTAGCCCTGTTTTGGATGAGAAGGGAGAGCTTGTTGGAACGCTCTCTGTTGATGTAAAGCTGTCAAGCATTGTCCATTTTTTGAAAGAAACCCATATCAGCCAATCTGGGGGCTCCTTTATCATTGAGAAATCAGGGCTGATCATCGGATCATCCACTGACGAATTGCCCTATATAGAGGAGGGGGATACCCAAAAACGCTTACCAGCCACGGATTCAAGCGAATGGCTGATCCGCAGCGTGGCTAAGCAAGTTCTTGATACCTACAAAAGCTTTGATCAGGTTCCTGTAGATGAACCCTTACGCATCCGTGACGGAAATGAAAGCATTAATTACCGTGTTACAGAGATTAAGAATAACGGAATGGACTGGCTGCTATTTATTGCGGTTCCTGAAAGCGACTTTATGGGTGATATCAATAAAAACACCTATATGTCCATCGTTGTTTTAATTGTTGTCATGATTTTGTCCCTTTTTATCGGGAATCGAATCGTTAAGCATCAGCTTTCTCAGATTTCTAACCTGGAGACGGCTACAAAAGCCCTAGTGAAAGGGGATTTGAGTATCACTGTATCGTCCAACTCCCAAGATGAAATCGGGCGGCTAACCCAGAACTTTAAGCAAGTGGTGGATACGCTGGGCACCCTTAACCTTGAAATGACTAAGCTTTATACCTTCCATGAGGCGGGAGAATATGAGTATCGGATTGATGAAGAGCAGTTTAGTGGCGCTTACAAGGAGCTTGTAAGGGGAATTAACCAAGTGCTGAGTATGTATGTGCATAACTTTCTAGAGGTTTTGAATACGGTAGATGAATTTGGCCAGGGAAACTTCGAGGCCGACATTAAACAGTATCCGGGCAAGCTTCAAATCGGAAATCAATATATAGCGCGGCTTAAGTGCAACCTTAAGAACATACTCAACGAGATTTCTTCACTGGCAGAATCCACCTTGAATGGTAAGCTGGATTTAAGAGCAAATGCAGAGGGTTTTTCCGGCCTCTGGGAAAATATAGTCGTTCGGTTAAACGATATGGTTGAATCCGTTAAGATCCCAATAGAAGAAATCCAAACCGTATTAGGCCAAATGGCCAAGGGGAATCTGAGTGTCAAGATGAAGGGCGAGTATAAAGGGGACTTTAATGCCATCAAAGCCTCCATGAACTTTACGATCGATGAATTGTCCTCCTATATTGCGGAAATTGCCGACACCCTTTCTAGGTTCTCCGAAAACGATTTGAGTACAGGCATAACAAGACCTTACATTGGCGACTTTGCTCAGATCAAAAACTCCATTAATCAAATAGCCGATACCTTCAATCATATTATTTTGGATCTATCCACTGTGGCCAAAGAAGTGGGCGCTGGAGCAAGAAGTGTTTCGGAATCCGGCATCCGGCTTTCAAACGGTGCCACGGAGGAAGGTGAAGCCCTACAGCAGCTTACTGAGGCCTCTCAGACCATTGAGCGCCTGATCACAAGGACCTCCGAAAGTACCTTGTTTGCGGAAAGTCTGTCTCAGAAATCAACAGAAACAGTCTCGGAGAGCAATAAGCAAATGTTGAGCCTAACCCAATCTATGCAGGGCATACAGGATACCTTTAATAATATGGCTAAGATTCTGAAAGTCATCGACGATATCGCGTTCCAGACCAATATCTTGGCTCTGAACGCCGCGGTCGAAGCCGCTAGAGCCGGTGAACACGGAAAAGGCTTTTCCGTCGTTGCAGAGGAAGTCAGAAATCTCGCAAGCCGTTCCCAAAGCTCAGCCGGAGAAATCGCTCAGCTCATTGATGATAGTCTCTTGTCTGTCAAAGCCGGACGGGAGATCACCGGACAAACCAGCCTTACCCTAAACAAGATTGCCGATGATGTATCCGCAGTTTCACAAACCATCCTCTCCATAGCTGAATTATCCAAGAAACAAGTAGAATCTGTCGTGATCATGTCGGAAAATCTTGGTCGAATTTCTGGTATCTTGCATAATACTGCCCTTGTGTCCGAAGACAACAAAGCAGCCTCCTCAGAACTGTCCTCCCAAGCAGAGACTCTAAACAAGCTGCTGTCAGTCTTTACACTCAAAAAAGGCTCCTTCTAAGTGAGTATCAATTTCTCTACATCCCCCCATGTCCGGCTTTTTGAAAAGGGATGGAGGGGGGTGTGGGGGGAGGAAGGG
>CAZSXS010000064.1:0-21580 GCA_964611385.1 uncultured Defluviitaleaceae bacterium | reverse complement strand
CAAAAAGATTTTGCTGTTACTGCTTTTATCAACCTCATCAATTAATAGAACTATTTTCTTTTCACTTTCTTCGATAATAGCAGAGATAGCATCAGATAGTTCAAAAAACGATGACAAGTTTATATTGTGCTTTAATATAAGCTGTGAAATATCGTTGTCATAATATCTAATTGATTTTGCAAATATACTCAAAATGTTATTACAAAAGAAGCTTTCTGAGCTAAAGAGATTGTCTCCAACACCCTCAAAACTGCTTTTAATAACTAAATATCCTTTTGCAGAAAGAGGATCTCTAAGCATGTTCAATGTTGTAGTCTTGCCGAATTGCCTTGGGCGATTGATTGTAAAGTAATCCCCCCGTTCCACCATAGCCACTATTTTCTTTATCTTTTCCGATGTGTCTGCCATGTAATGCTTTTCTTTAACGCATAAGCCTGTTATATTAAAAATTTTTCCCATCATTCAATGCCCCTTTTGTAGAAGTCTTATTGTAAGCATATCATATTTTTACCATAAATCCAACACATACTAAAAAATATTAAATAAGGTAACAAGTAACACTAGGACTTCTCGTTATCTTGTTTTCGCCAAAAACCGTTCATTTAAATTACAACCGTATGTACTGCCAACTTACTTATCCTAAATTCTTTGCAGTTTATACAAGTATCTAAATTTATTGTTTTATTCTTGTGGTTTATTGCTTGCACGAATTGATTTTCTGATACTAACATTGTATAATAATACAGTGACCCAATGTTTTATTCAAAAAAAATAGAAAGCGTGCTCGTTTAACCGTAAAGTATATGTGAAATCAAGCTACTTATAAAGTCCGGTTTCAAATCTGTATTGGTATATGTTCAGCGAAAAAATTTGTCAAACGCTTCGGCCTGGTATGCAAGTATTCATGCCCTGGCAAAAGAAAAGAGGCTGGTTTATGGAATTAAAAAGGTAAAGCATTGTAACAAACACAAAGCAGCTGTAGGCTTATAGGTATTAAGCTGCTTATTATTTATGTTTAAGGGGGTTTTTTTATGAACAATAGTGAAATACAGCTTTCAAATGTTAAGCTTGGCTTTAGAAAACTCGGATTCAAATGGAAAATTTCTATTATATCGATTACTATCTTCTTAATATCCATTGCAATCATGTTAAGCATTGTAATTAGTTTATTTTACAGGACAGGATTAAAACTCGCAAACGATTATGTCGTTGGAGAAGGTAACAGCTACATAGGAATCGTTAAAACTGAATTTGAGACATTTATCGCTGCCTCCAAAACAATGGGCAGAGTCATTGAAATAGGCTTGGAAAATGAAGCTTTAACAAAGGAGTCTCTCATAACTTTATTGGGCAACGACTTGCTTAAAGACAAGAACATTATGTCCACTCATATTATTTTAGAAAAAGATTTACTTCCGGAATCGCTCAGTTTTGAAAATCAAAACGGAGGGTTTTATGCTTACATATCAAAAGAAGAGAATCACTTTGATTATTCATTATCAGATTTTAATCAAATAAAGGCCCAAGATTATTACACCGTTCCAAAAAGGACAGGTCAGACAGCAGTTACGAATCCGTATAATTTCATCATTGATAAAAATGGAAATCAAATTGTAATGAATGATGATACGGACAATAAGGAAGGTAACGAAATTTTTACAGCTATAACGATAAGCGTTCCTATAAATTATAAAGGTTCTACAGTAGGTTATGTTTGTTTCGATGTTATGTGTACTTTTTTCGACTCTATCCTTAAGGACGTAAAGGTTTTTAAGGATGGGTTTATGTATCTTGTTTCTTCAGATACAAAGCTTGTTTACCATCCTATAGCAAAACAAAATATAGGTAAAAGAATTGACGTAATCTGGGCAGATTACAAAGAAGATTTAGATGCTACATTTTCAATCATAAACAATGGGCCGATTCAGACCGTTCATTCATTTTCGCCTGCTTTGAATCATAAGATGAATTTTGCCTATTTGCCTGTTAAATTCTCTGGTATTGATAAGCCTTGGGTTATGACCGTTGCATACAATCCAGACGATGTAAATCAATCTCTTAATTTAGGGCTGTTTATTGGCATTGGGTCCGCAGTTGCTACTTCTGTAATCGCATTGTTTTTCATACTGTTTTTTGTAGACAAAAGCATGAAGCCCTTAGATGAAATTGCCAATATTGCAAGCACTATCGTAGAAACAGGAGACGTTACTTTAGCGATCAACACAAATACGGTTTCGAACGACCAGATTGGCAGAGTTTTCACTTCATTCGTTTATTTATCCGACATGATGAATCACTGGATTGAAGTCATGAAAAAAGTTTCAAAGGGTGACTTTTCAGTTAACTTACAGGAACGCTCTGAAAAAGACTATTTTTCAAAATCAATGAATGAAATGATTTCTACAAATCAAAAATATGTACAAAGTATAAGCTCTGTTATGGAAAGCTTTTCAAATGGAGACTTGTCTGCCAAAATCGATATGGAATACAATGGCGACTTTGCTCCCATAAAAAGCTCCGTTAACAAAACGCTTATCCGTGTTACGCAATACATAAAAGAAACTTCGGATGTGCTTAGCTTACTTAAAGACGGTGTTCTTTCTCAAAAAATTGAAAGTGAATTTGTTGGGGACTTTAATGACTTAAAAGCCTCTGTTAATCAGATGATTGATATTCAAAAGGGATATATAACAAATATTTCAGCGGTTATGTCTGAGATGCAAAAAGGCAATCTTGATATCATCATTGAGGAAAACTATAAAGGTGATTTTGCACCAATTAAAATCGCGATAAACGAGACCGTTAAATTCCTGAAGCTTTATATTGGTGAGATTATCCGTGTGCTAGGCAGATTGGCAGAAAAAGATTTCAGTTGCAAAGTTAACGCGGACTTCAAGGGCGATTTTAGTCGTATTAAAGATTCTCTGACTGAAATTATTAAAATATTTAATAAGACCATACATGAAATTAATGATGTAACAAGTCAAGTCGTAGAAGGAACAAACAGCATTGCCGAAGGTTCTCAGAAGCTTGCCTCCGGCTCTAGCGAGCAATCGAAATCTACGGAGAGTTTGCTTGACATCACAAAGAAAATTGCCGTAAGTGCCAAGGAAAGTGCCGAAAACGCGAAAAGCGCAATACACAGAAGCAAGGAAGCAATCTCAGAAGCAGAAAAAGGCAATGAAAAGATGAAACGTATGCTTAAGGCCATGCAAGAAATCATTCTGAACTCAAACGAAATTGCTAAAATCATTAAAACAATCGAAGATATTGCCTTCCAAACAGACCTCCTTGCTCTTAACGCAGCAGTTGAAGCTGCACGGGCTGGTACTGTAGGCAAAGGTTTCTCCGTTGTTGCTCAGGAAGTTCGCACTCTTGCAATCAAATCAAGCGAAGCCTCCAAAAATATAACTGAGCTCATAGAACGGGCCATTACTTCTGTACACAACGGAAATGAAATTGCCAAGGACACTGCCGATTCACTTCATCAGATTATTCTTGGAACAAATAATACGAACGATCTTGTAAATGAAATTGTTACGGCTACCGAAAAGCAACTGTCTCAAACAAACAGGATTAACGACGAAATTGTTCAGATTTCTAAAATTGGGCAATCCAATTCAGCCACAGCCGAAAATGCTGCAACGGTCAGCGAGGAATTGTATGCTCAAACAAGTATGCTGGATTCATTAGTCAAGGAATTCAACTTAAAGCAACGTACGGATTTTTGAGCTTAGAAACAACTTATAGTTAAAAGGCACAACCTGGTGTTAGCGCTTGTCTAACCTCAAGTTGTGCCTTTTTATTTAATTCAGCCAATTCAAATAATTTCATTGATCTATTCATCTTGTTTTCTCTGCAAAAGCACCGCTGCTACGACAATAGCGCCTTTGAAAGCTTCTCTTAAAAACGGAGGTACGCCCATAAGGTTGAGGAAATTATTCATAACGGCGATGATCAGCATACCCAACACTGTGCCGATGATAGAACCTCTACCGCCGGACATATTGGTACCGCCTACAATAACGGCTGCTATGGCATCCAGTTCATAGCCGCTGCCTGCATTGGCATAGTCCATAGAACCGATACGTGACACCTGAATAATAGCAGAAAAGCCCACCAGCAAGCCCATCAGGGCATAAATCTTTCGCTTGACCGCCCCAACATTGATGCCAGAAAGCCGGGATGTGCGTTCATTGGAGCCTACAGCAAAAACATGCCTGCCGAACACGGTGCGATTGGATACTAGGTAAAGCACCAGCGTAATCACAAGCCAGTAAAGTATGGGCATAAGCATATAGTTGCCGATTTTAAAATTGGCGATCTGACCGAAGGCTTTTGGCACGACCGGCGTGTAACCTTGCATAAAATGCTGGGTGACACTACGAATAATTTTCATGGTGCCTAGGGTAGCAATAAAGGGCGGTATCTTGCCCTTGGTGATCAAAAGCCCCGACAACTCCCCCAACAATAGACCAAAAGCGAGCCCGGCAACGATCGCAATCAGATAAGCCGGAACTCCCGTGATACCCAGACCTAACAGAAGGCCTTTTTTACCTGTGTCAATGAGAACCATAACAAGGGCACCAATGCCCACCAAGGTGGAACCTACAGCCAGATCAATCCCGCCAGAAATAATCACAAAGGTCATGCCCAGGGCAATAATACCCACGCTGGCATTGTTGCGAAGTATATTCAGCCAATTGTTCAGCCAGGCGTTAAACCATGCGCCTAGGCTTGGATAATCAAAGCCCAAGGCAAAGGTTTGAAGAATAATCATAAGCAGCAAGGCCATGCCCGTACTGAAAAGAGGGTTCATCGACCAGCTGGTTTTCAATGAACGGACAGACTTTGCGAATACACTATTTTTTTGCAGATCTGTCTTTGCGACATCTGTCATTCCCTTATTTATCTCTGCCTTATCTGTCCCGTCTGGTTTCAACTGATCTTTCATGCAGGCTCCCTCCCGTGGCAAGATGCATCATATTTTGCTCTGTCATTGCTTCTCCGGCCAATTCTCCCTGTATCACACCATGATACAGCACAAGCACCCGATCACAAACCCGGATGATTTCCTGGGCTTCATTGGATAATATAACAATCGCCATGCCTTTTTCGGCCAGGCCTGTGATAATTTGATAGATTTCTTCTTTTGCCCCAACATCCACGCCTTGGGTTGGGTTATCTAGTATTAAAACTTTGGGATGAGCGCCAAGCCATTTGGCCAGAACCACCTTTTGCTGATTGCCCCCCGACAGGCTGCCGATCCTATTGCTGTCTTTTTCCATTTTTATGTTCAAACTCTTAACATGCTCACTAAAACATTTCTTTTGAAGCTGCCGGTCAATCAAGCCCATCTTTGTCATGCTTGACCAGGTAACAACCGTACCGTTTTCCAATATACTCATGTCTTTTATAATGGCGTTTTCCTTACGATTTTTGGGAACATAGCCTATACCCTTGGCTACGGCATCCTTAGTATTTTTAATCTGCAAAGGTCGGTCTTCAAGGAACAAGGCACCAGAATCCTCTCGCTGGCAACCGAAAATTGTTTGAAACAATTCGCTGCGGCCATCGCCAAGCAGTCCCGTAAAGCCTAAAATTTCCCCTTTGTTTACAGAAAAAGAGATGTCCTTGAACATTCCGTCCTTACTCAACTTTTCACAGCGCAAAACGGATTGCTCTTTTACACTGAAGCTTGTTCGGGCTTGAACTTGGATTTCACGCCCAACCATATGCTTGGCTAGATCTTCGGCAGTGACCGTAGACACTGCGCCAGAGGCCACGGGCGCTCCGTCTCTCAAAATAAAATAAGTATCACAGATTTTCAAAACTTCTTTCAATTTATGAGAAATAAAAATAATGCCAACCTTTTGCTGGCGCAAGGTTTTCATCATATCAAAAACCCGTTCGATTTCGGTATCGGTCAGAGAAGTAGTCGGCTCGTCCATAATGATAATGGAAGCATTCAGCATCAAGGCTTTTACAATCTCAACGATCTGCTTATAAGAGGCATCCAGGAAGCGGACCAGCGTTTTTGGATTCAGATTAAGGCCGATACGCCGAAAGGCGGAGGTCGTTTCGTCACACATGCGAGCAGTATCCAAAAAGCCATTTTTCAAGAGCTCACGACCCAAGAACAAATTTTCATAGATAGACAAGTCATTCACCAGGTTCAACTCCTGATGAATAAAGGCAATTCCGTTCTTTTGGGCATCAGCAGGGTTATGAATACGCAGGGGTTTATCATCTATCAAGATTTGTCCGCTATCAGCGGGTGTCACGCCACCAAGTATATTCATCAGTGTAGATTTACCGGCACCATTTTCACCCAGCAGGGCACAGATTTCCCCCCGACCGAGCTTAAAGTTTACGCCCTTAAGAACGACATTTGCGCCATAGGCTTTATGGATATTTTGCATACGCAACATAAGCGCACCACCTTTAAAAAGATAAGACCGTGGGGGGAGGAAGGGAAAAACTTTTTCAAACGGCGAAAAAGCTTTTCCCTTCCTCCCCCACACTCCCCCCTCTATCCCTTTTCAAAAAGCCGGGAATGGAGGAGATAGATACAGTGAGGATTGCAACTCATTAATAGGGTGAATTTTCGTCTAAAAAGTCTTTATAGTTTTCTCTGTCAACAATTTTAGTAGGGATGATTTTTACTTCATCGACTTTTTCGCCCTTCAAAATAGAAATGGCCATATCAACAGCATCTTGAACCATGGCTGGGCTATACAAGGCGGATTGAACCCAGAGATCAGTGTACTCAGGCATCATATTGAAATATTCTTGACAGCCGCCGCCACCGGTGACTACTTGAATATCGGTGCGTCCGGATTCTTTGATGGCTTGTAAGACACCGATGGAGGTTTCATCATCCATGGAGTAAACGGCATCAATTTGCTTGTTAGCGGTGAGAATGTCTGCAAAGTCCTTCATGCCGTCTTCACGGGTGAATTTGGTTGCGTAGGTTACGATCTCCATATTGGGGGCAATTTTCTTGATAGTTTCTACAAAGCCCTTTTCACGCAATTCGGAAACAGAACCGGCTGTTGGTACATTCAGCATAACAACCTTGCCTGTATCGCCGATTTTCTCAACGATATAGTTGGCGCCTTGGATACCCATGTCCTCGTTGTCACCCGATACCCGATATACGCCCTTTGCATCAATGGCGATATCAAAATTGACAACGGTGATGCCGTCATCAATGGCAGCTTGAATGGGTGTTTCCATGCCAGTCCATTGAGGGAAGGCAACAACTGCTTGAGCGCCCCAGGTCTTTAAATCATCCAGTTGGGCAGTCATTTCCGAAGCATCACTGCTGGTATAGAGCTTGTAGTCCACAACGGAAGTGCCCAGCTCTTTACAACGTTGCTCAGCATTATAAGCAACGGCGGCAACCCAACCATGGGTAACGGCTGGTGCCAAGATACCGATCTTGTAAGGCTTGTCATTAGCCTCGGTCTTGTCTGAGGCTGCCGGACTAGCGGCTGTAGACGGTGAAGCACTTGGGGTATCGCTTGGCGCAATACTTGGTGAAGCGCTGGGTGTAGCACTTGGGCTTGTACTAGGTGCAGGGTCCTTGGTGGCTGGCTTTGTGCAGCCTCCCAGCATGGTGATGCCCATAAGGATCGTGACCATAAATAAAGCAATCTTTTGTTTCAATTTAATTCCTCCTAAAAATAGTTTCATCAAGATATATCACAATTGAATGAAAAATTCAAGTGGGCTTTTCTTTTTTACCATCGCGTCGTTTCAACAGGCAAGCGCAATGCTTTGTTGTAATTTATAGCACCAGGACGTATAATGAGCATAAATCCTAACCTCAGTCACGTTTAGCTTTGCGAAGCCGCCGTCCAAAACAATAGAATTTAACTGGGCTAATCAATGGCGGCTTGGCAAATGTTTAAGAGACTGAGTATAACCTGAGAGGGGGATTTATGAACCATCTAAAAATTCAGAAAGGATGTTTTTATGAACCCTGTTTCTTTAGTAAACGCGTTGACCCGTTATGCTTTAAAGTATGAACTGATCGGGCCTTATGACGAAATTTTTTGCAAGAATTCGCTCTATGAGCTGCTGGGCCTTATGCCTGGAGCCGACGAGGAGAAGGAAGACAAGGAAGACCAAGAAAAAGCGCAAGCCCGTCAAGCTTTAGCCGCCTCAGAAGAGATAACTGAACTGCTGGAGCTTTTGTGCGACTATTGCGCCAAAACCGGGCGGCTCGTCCAAAACACCACCACCTATCGGGATTTAATGAGTGCAAAAATCATGGGCTGCTTAACACCTTTTCCCACTGCTGTGATTGACAGATTTTATAAGGACTATGCGCAAAGCCCAGTCCAAGCCACGGAGCATTTTTATAGAAGCTCTGAGTGCTTGAACTACATACAAACCGCGCGTATCAAAAAGAATCTCTACTGGAGGGGGGCAACAGAGTTTGGGGAGCTTGAAATAACGGTCAACTTGTCCAAGCCGGAAAAGGACCCCAAGGAAATAGCTGCCGCCAAGGATATGCCGCAGGGAAATTATCCTAAGTGCTTGCTTTGTGCAGAGAATGTGGGCTTTGCCGGAAATCTGAATCACCCGGCCAGGCAAAATCACCGCGTTATTCCCATCAATCTGTCTGGCGAAGAATGGTTTTTCCAATACTCCCCCTATGTGTATTACAATGAACACTGCATTGTCTTAAACAAGGAGCATGTCCCCATGCGCTTGACCCGAAAAACCTTTGAAAGACTGGTGGCCTTTGTTCAATTTTTACCCCACTATTTCATTGGCTCCAATGCAGATCTGCCGATTGTGGGCGGTTCCATTTTGACCCATGACCATTTTCAGGGAGGCCGTCACGTGTTCCCGATGGAAGTGGCTACCTCTTACGCCCATTTTGAGCATAAGGACTTTCCCAATATCGAAATCTCCATCCTGAATTGGCCTATGTCTGTCATCCGAATCAGACAAAAAGACAGTAGCCAAGAGCATAGCGCCATGATCAATCTTGCCATGTTAATTTTGGAAACCTGGCGGGGTTATTCTGATGAAGCTTGTGAGATTCTAAGCCACAGTGAAGGCAACCCTCACAATACCATTACCCCCATTGTGCGCTTGAATCAGGGACATTTGGAAATGGACTTGGTTTTGCGGAACAATCGAACCACCAAGGAGCATCCGTTGGGACTCTTTCATCCCCATGGAAATCTGCATCATATCAAGAAGGAAAACATAGGTCTTATTGAAGTAATGGGACTGGCTGTGCTGCCCGGACGCCTTGCCCAATCAATGGAAACCTTGGGGAGCGTCCTCACGAGTAAGCTCAGACCCGAAGACCTAGGCGGTCTGCCTCAAGATTTAAGTATGCATGCTCCCTGGATCAGCGAAGTACAGCAAAAACAAGGCAAGGTCACCGATGAGGGGGCGGCGATCCAAATTCTGAAAGATGAAATCGCGCAGGTCTTCAAGCAGGTTCTTTTAGATGCGGGGGTTTACAAACAGGATGAGATGGGCAAGGCTGGTTTTAAGCGGTTTTTAGACAGGCTTGTCCATACTTTTTGATTGACTGTATTCTTCAAATGAATTATACTCAAGCCATAGAAACCAAAGGGAGTTGAAGTCATGGATATTAAAACAAATGTTGGACAGGTTCAGATTGCAGATGAGGTGATAGCCATCATTGCAGGCACAGCCGCTCTGGAAGTGGAAGGTGTTGCCTATATGACAGGCAATTTTACCGGAGACATCAGCGAGATTCTGGGCAAGAAAAACCTGTCAAAGGGTGTCAGTATTACCGTAAATAACGACTATGTGATTATTAAGCTTGATTTAATGATTAAGTTTGGATATAAGCTGCATGAGACAAGCTATCAGGTTCAAAAGCATGTCAAGGAAGCCATTGAAACAATGACGGGGCTGAATGCGAAGGAAATCAATATTAACGTAACCGGCTTGCATATAGACGCTAAAGAAAAAGAGAAGGAAAAGGAAGAGAAATGAGCCGACGAACCGCAAGAAAGCATGCTTTTAAGCTCGTCTTTCAAATCCCTTTCCATCAGGACGGCTATGACGAATTAATGGATACGTATGTGGAGAATTTTTGTAAAGAAGAGGATGAAATGGAGTTTCTGTACACCCTGTACAAGGGGACTCTGCAAAATATAGAAACCATTGACAAAAACATTACAGAGTTTTTGTCCGGCTGGACGCTGGAGCGTCTGAACACAAGTGATCTGGCCCTCTTGCGCCTGGCTGTCTACGAGCTGATGTTCTCGGACATCTCTGAGCGGGTAATTATTAACGAGGCAGTAGAAATGGCGAAAGTGTATGGAGACAAAGACAGCCCCAAGTTTATTAACGGAATTTTGGGCTCTGTCAGCAACAAGGTTACCCACCCAGCTGAGGATTCCAATGACTAGGCGGGTGTTTTCTGTTTCGCAAATCAACTCCTATATGAGAAAAACCCTTGAGGGCGATGCCCTGTTGGAAGGTTTTTTCATTGAGGGGGAGGTTTCTAATTATAAGCCCCATTCCTCGGGGCATTTATATTTTAGCCTCAAAGATGAAGCCGCGTCCATCAATTGTGTCATGTTTAGTCCCCGGCTTTCTTTTTCCCTTGAAAACGGGCTGAAAATCACCGCCTTTGCTCATGCGGGGATTTATGAAAAAACTGGGGCCTTGCAGCTTTATGTTGAGCTGATTGAGCCCAAGGGAAAAGGCGCATTGTATTTGAGCTTTGAGCAGCTTAAAGAGAGACTTTCCAAGGAAGGTCTTTTTGACGTTTCCAAAAAGAAACCCTTGCCCAAGTTTCCGCATTGCGTAGCCATCATCACCTCACAAACGGGAGCGGTAATTCGGGATATCGAAAGCGTGGCCCGGCGCAGAAACAAGTCAGTTCAGCTGATTCTTGTTCCGGTTACGGTTCAGGGCGAAGGGGCGGTTCAGCAGATTACTGAGGCCATCTCAAAAGTGAATGCCCATGGCCAAGCCGATGCCCTTATCATTGCCCGGGGCGGGGGAAGCATAGAGGATTTGCAGACCTTTAATACCGAAGAGGTAGCCCGTGCTATTTATAATTCCAAAATTCCAACGATATCCGCAGTAGGGCACGAGACGGATTTTACCATAGCCGACTTTGTGGCTGACCGGCGGGCTCCTACCCCTTCTGCGGCAGCGGAGCTGCTTATTCCCATGTTGGATGAGCTTGCAGAACGGATCAAGCAGATTTTTGCCTTGCAGACAGAAATCCTCTTGCGAAAGGTAAACCATTACCGAGAGGAACTGGAAGACATGGATCAAGCTTGTAAGAACATACTGCTTTCCAAGTGCGAAAAGAGCCAAGCCCTTCTTGCCAATAGTCAGCGGCTTTTGGAAAGCCTTTCCCCCTACAAGCCTTTGAAAAAGGGTTTTGCCATGGTGTTCGACGAGCAGTGCTTGCTTACCCAAGTCGCCCAAGTCAAGGAAGGGCAACTGCTGAGCATACGCCTGGAGGATGGGAGCTTTAAAGCCCGGGTGGAAGTCGAAGGGAAGGAGGAAGACAGAAGGAATGAAAACCAAGAATTTTGAAGAAGGCTTTAACAAGCTTGAAGATATCCTAGCAGAAATGCAAAAAACGGATACTTCCCTGGAGCAATCCATCGAACTTTACAAGGAGGCCAAGAAAAACCTGGCCTTTTGCAAAAGTTGCTTGGAGCTTGCTTATGAGGAGATATCCGTTTTAGTATCGGAATAGGCACTATCTGTTTCAAGAAATCCTTTTTGAGGTAATTTAGTTTAACTGAAAAGGTGGTCTGATGGTGCATCAAGATATAAGCGCTGAGATCATGGAATATATGGTATGGGTTGTTGAGATTGTTTCAGCAAGATTTTTTAGCAGGGATAAAACAAAGGGATATAAAATTTTAAATGAATCTGGAATATGGGAACTGTATATTCAAAACTATGATGTGACGCATACTTTAAGCGCTGCTTATATATTGCAAGAAGTTGAAGAGATTCTATCAGCTAAGGGGGCTTTGTAATGCTTCTTTAAAGAGTTATAAAGTGGAGGTTTGATCTTAAATGGATACAGATACTTCATTGATAAGAATGGTAATACATGAATTGTCCAAAAAACATGGTTGGAATTATAGATTCACGCTTGATCAGTTTTATACTTCTAAAGTTTGTGCTGGTTTATCGGATGAAAGTACAGGAATGTTCACCTTTTCACCTCACGAGATCGTATCTCTGTTTGATGCGGAAATAGATGGAAACTACGATATTTTATGAAAAACACTCACTAGTTTGAGATCAAAGAGAAGGGACAATTATTTCGTGAGAAATAATTGTCCCTTCTCTTTGAATATATAAATTTTTGTGATTGCTTACGCAGTCATCTTCAGTTCTTCAAAGCTGCCACGCAAACCACTGGAATTTTTAGAGTTGAATGATGGCCAGCTTAGTAAATCGTTAAGGGGCTGCGTATCAATAAAAACAACTTAGTCCTCACGAGTTAAATTCAGACCCGGTAAAAAAACTTCTGGGATTTTTCCCGATAACACTGTGTTTACTAGGGGAAGCTTTCGAGATACATTGATTCGATCATTCTGTAAGGGGTTGACAATCCGAACATTGGTGCTGACATTGAGCCAGATCTGAAAATTAACCTGATTGATGCCGATTGACTCAAAGCTTGAGTTGTAATCCACTACAGCACTACCCATGGGTAGAATGGATACGGAGTAATTCGGCCCAATATTTGATAAAGCCGAAACGCCCAAAAGCGTACCCATAGGAATTTTCACATCCTGCTGCTTGATGCTCATCAGCCGGTTTGAGATCGCTACTGCCAGCTTCCCGCAGATCTCGTTAATGAGTACCGTGTTGACCGAGATAGTTTCCACGCCCCCTTCCCCGTTTAACTGGGTATCAAAAAAGTCCGAGGAGCTGAACCGATCAATGCTGAGGGTTTCCGAAAGAGACTGGTTAATCGCCTCGTTGATTTTGGTCTGAGCAACTAACTCTGTAACCGAAAGCACCGAAGGCATCAGCTTCTGATCATATAGAAAGAAAAAATATGTAATTGAAAAAGAACAGAGTACCACCATAAACAATATAAATAGGCCTACCCTTTTGCCCCTACGCTTCTTGGCATGCTTTTTCATAATACCTCCAATTTTCTGCATTTATACTCATTCTCTTAAACATTTGCCAAGCCACCATCATTCGACCTGCTTAAACTCTATTGTTTTGAGCGGCGGCTTTGCAAGGCTGAACGTGACTGAGTATAGATTCAAATCTCTTTTCCATTTTAATGGATGTCCCCGCACTTACTCTACCCAACCCACTCCCGGTTTTTTGAAAAGGGATGGAAGGGGGTGGTGGGTGAAGGAAGGGAAAAACTTTTTCGCCGTTTGAAAAAGTTTTTCCCTTCCTTCATCCACGGTCTTTCCCTTTTCCTATTCTATGCTTCTCCATGGAAAGTTTGTCATAAACTTAAGCCTGTAGCCATATATTGTATGGATTAGAGGACAAGGGTTTGTAAACCACAGAAAAAAGAAAAGGGGAGAGAAAATGTCGGATGAAAGAAGAGGCGTAAAGCATACGCTGACCATTGAAAAAAGAGAGCAGGTCTCAGTAACAGGCGTTATGGAGGTCATATCCTTTGACGAGGAGGCCATTGTTGCTGAAACGGAAATGGGTATCTTGATTATCAGAGGGATGAATCTGCATGTGAACAAATTGAATCTGGAAGCCGGAGAGTTGGCTGTGGACGGAGATATTATCAATGTCTCCTACGAAGACCAGGCCGCCTTCGGTAAAGGCAAGTCCATACTGTCTAAGCTCTTTAAATAGCTTTTCCTTGGGGGGTTATCATGATACTTTCTATGTCTTCTCAGGTGTACCTTTTTGCCGTCACCATCGTTTTTGGCTTTGCTATGGGCATATTTTATGATTTTTTTAAAATCCTTCGTAAAAAAATCAATCATGCCGATTTTATCACCCAGGTTGAAGATGTGCTGTATTGGCTGATAACCTCCTTTGCCATGTTCTACCTTGTGTTAAATAAAACCCAAGGCGAATTTCGCGGTTTTTACATACTAGGAGCCCTTTTGGGGCTCGTTTTATATTCCGTTACCATCAGTGAGCTTTTTGTTAAGTTGATGCTGTCTGTCATTTCCTTCCTTGAAAAAATTATCTTAAGCGTTCTTAAGCTCCTGCTGTCTGTTGTTAATCTCCTACTTTTTCCCTTCAAGCTGCTGTTGAAGCTCCTTGGAAAGCTTCTCGAAAAACCTTGGAAGGCCTTCAAAAAACTGTTGCAAAAAATCTTTAGATATGCAAAAATAAAACGTAAGAGTCTGGTTAAGGACTTGCGTATTATGTTTAAAAGCAAATAGTTTTTTTGGAGGAGGATAATGAGAAAAGGCAAGATCATTTTATACGGCAGCTTTTGGATATTGTTGTTTTCGGTGATATTGGTCGTGTTTTCAATCCAGTACGACAAGTTTGAAAGCTACAATCAGGAAATCAAGGCCCTAACAGACCAGCTTCAACAGGAAAAGGATTACAGGCTACGACTAGAAATGGAACGTGAAATGACCGGAAATGACGCCTATATTGAGAAAATAGCAAGGGAACGTCTGGGTCTTGTTATGCAGGATGAGTATATCTTTATTAATGATTCAAAATAAGAATACTGGGGGTACATACCAATGATTTGGGATCACATTACCAATGCAGAAAAATACTATGCGCTAAAGGAAGGCCTCAAGGAAGCCTTTGATTACATTCAAACCATAACCGAAGACCAGGAGCCGGGGCGTTTTGAGCTCGATTCTGGACTGATCGTCATGGTGCAACACGTAAGCACCAAAGGCTTTGACGAGGTGGATTTCGAAGCGCACAAGAAATACATAGACCTTCAATACATCCTGGAAGGCGAGGAATATGTAGTCGTCAACGATTGCAAAAACCTCACTGAGTCCATTCCCTACAATCCAGAAAAGGATGTGCTGTTTTATCAGGGGGAAGGCAATACCCTTAAGATTCAAAAGGGCGAGTTTTACTTTCTCTTTCCTCATGATGCCCACAAGCCTTGCTGTCGTCCTGAAAAGGGGCTTCCCGTTAAAAAGATTGTTATAAAGATTAAGGCTTAGTTAGTCCAATAAAGGCATAGACACAGTTCATGGTCAAGAATGCTGACCGCGATCAAAAAAGGCAAGAGAAGAATCCTCTGAAGGGATTTTTCTCTTGCCTTTCTTATTGTAAAAAGCGTATTGTTAGAAAACCGATATCTTACCCAGTATCTTTCCCTTTCGTGCGCCGGTCGCTCCTGGGGCGTTGCTGGGGTTGCCGTTGATGGTTTCGTTGGCCAACACGGCAAAGGCTACGGCTTCTTTTGCATCGCTGTTGCCCCCCAGTTCTTCCCAGGTGTGAACATGCAGGCCTGAGTAGGACTTGAGCATCCGGATTAGAGCCTGGTTGTAACTTCCACCACCGCCTACAATCAGCTTCGTGAGAGGAAAGTCCTTCAAGGCTTCGGCAACGCTTCGGGCCGTCAAGGCTGTTGCTGTTGCTACCTTGTCTTCAAAGCTGAGCGACTCCGTCGTCTGTAAAAAGGCCTTGGTGTACTCCACTCCAAATTGTTCCCGACCACAGGTTTTGGGGGGAGCTTGGCGAAAGTAGGCATCCTCCAGCAAGTGCTTCAACATTCCCTCGTCTACCCGCCCCATTAAGGCAAGTTCCCCGCCCTTGTCATAGCTTTGCTGCCCTTGGGTCAGCGTGCTCATGACGCAGTCAATCACCATGTTGCCGGGCCCAGTGTCAAAGGCAACGATGTTATCAATCAAATCCGGCGGTAAAATCGTAATGTTAGCAATACCGCCCACATTTAGGAGGCCAATGGTACTTTCCTCCCGATAAAGACAAAACTCCGTATAAGGAACCAAAGGCGCGCCGTTTCCGCCTGCCGCCATATCCGCAACCCGAAAGTCTGAGACAGTAATGGTTTGGGTCTTTTCAGCTATGACGGCGGCTTCTCCGATTTGCAGGGTGGAGTTGAGGGCATAGCCGTGAAAATTCTCCTTGGTCGGCAAATGATAAACCGTCTGCCCGTGGGAACCGATTAAGTCTAAATCAGACAAAGGGATCTTGTTTTTGGCGCAGGTTTTGATCACTGCATCGGCAAAAACCTCCCCCAGTACAAAGTTCATGGAGCAGATCAGCTTATTGTTGGAAATCTGCTCGTCAAACAGCTTGAAAATCTCGGTTCGAATGGCCGGGTGAAAGGGGATGTTCTCAAAAGCCACCAGCTCTGCCTTTGTGTCCGTAAAGCTGCCCTTCAGTTTCACGATCGCCACATCGACCCCATCTACAGAGGTTCCGGACATGATTCCGGCGACCAGCCTTTCTTGCTTTTCAAAGATATCAATTAAACTCTTCATTTTTCTCTGCTTTCTCCTTGCTGTTCTTTTGCAATCCCCTACTGCACCTCCGGCATATAGGGAGCCAAAAACGCCGTTAAGGCTTCCATCGCCTGCTTGGTATACTCATAAGTCGCTACATAGTTTTGCACTTCCTCGAACAGCAAGATATCGTTTGGGTTCCGGGAAGCAATCACAACAAGTTTGTTGTTTTGCTTGTATAGGTCCTGAACCAATTGAACTTGACTTGGAAACATGGAGGCATTGTAAGACAAAAAGAGCACATTATCATACGCGGCAGCCTTCTTTACGATCTCCTGCGATTGACTGCTAGAACTGTCTTTAACCGTAAGATAGTCGCAATGTCCTGGTAGCAGAGCCTTGCTTTCTTCAAGGACACCGTCGGCATCGTTCAAAGAAATGGGAGAGGAAGAAATAAACAGGGTTTTACCCGCTTGCAGATGATCCAAGGAGCCGCGAAGCAGCCGTATACTTTTCTGACTCAACTCCTTAGAAAACGCCTGGTGCTTTGCATAGTCCTCCTGGGTAACGGTATCGTATTCACTAACCTTAAATTGTGCTTTGGCCTTTAAAATTCTTCGCAGGCTTTGGTCAATGCGCTCCTCACTGAGCTCTCCGTTCGTTACGGCTTTCATCAAGCGCTCATACGCAAGCTTCTGCGTGCTTCGGGTGTGGCTGACGCAAACCAAGTCAGCCCCGGCTTGAATGGCCAACAAAACGCCTTCTGCCGATCCCACGGTATCTGCTATGGCCTTCATTTCCATGTCATCGGTAATGATCAGCCCCTCAAAGCCAAGTCTTTTCCGCAAGAGTCCTGTCAAAACTTTTTCGGAAAGGGTGGCCGGTCGCTCTTCGTCAACAGTCTTAAAAAGAATATGGGAGGTCATTACCGCCCCGATTCCACCATCAATAGCAGCCTTAAAGGGGACTAACTCAAAGTCAAGCAGCCGATCCAAGGGATGATTGATCAGAGGAAGGGTATAGTGGGAGTCAGAGGCGGTGTCTCCGTGTCCTGGGAAGTGCTTTGCTGTAGCAAGAACGCCCTTGGATTGCAACCCTTCGATATACCTTGTGCCAAAGGCTGTAACCGTTTCCTTGCTGTCCCCAAAGGAGCGCACCCCAATAACCGGATTGTTGGGGTTACTGTTGATATCAAGAACAGGGGCAAGGTTGAAGTTGATCCCAAGGCTTAACAGTTCCTCACCCATGATTTCGCCCACCTTTCGGGCGTTTTCTGGGTCGCCGGACTGGGCGACGGCCATGGCTCCAGGAAAGAAGGTGGCTCCGTTAAATATCCGCGTCACCATGCCCCCTTCCTGGTCAATGCAAATAAAGGCATCCTCCCCGCCGATTTCCCGCAGTCTTTGACTCAGCGCAAGGATCTGCTCCTTGTTAGCGATGTTGTGCTTGAAGTAAATGAAATTTCCAAAGGAATGGGTCTGTAAGTGCTCAACATCTTCCTTCGAAAGTTCCGGCTTCTGAAAGCCGACCACCATGAGTTGCCCCACCTTTTGCTTGATGGTCATGGTTTTGATTCTTTCCTCAATACCGTACTCGACTTGCAAATGGTACTCTGTTTGTGGCTGCTGGTATTGCACTTGATTCTGCATATTGGTCAACATCGTTAATAACCTCCAATGATTTATTATTTATTGCTCCATCGCAGAGTAAAACTCTGACAGGATTCTGTTATGTAAGAGCCGTCGGAAACGCAAGAAGCTGGGCTTATTATGAAAGCATTTGTGGACAGCGTCGGTTAAGAACACCACATAGAGCCTTGTTTTTTTGTCAACATAAATTGAAGTCCCTGTATAACCCGTATGCCCGTAACTGCCGTCAGAAAAAAGATCCCCGGCAGCAGATAGTGCTTTGTCCTTTAGGATCAGTCCTAGCCCTCGGTGTTCTGAATAGCTTGGGGTGTAATCATAGATCATATTCTTAAAGGTAGGCTTCGTTAAAAAGGCCTTGTCCTGAAACCTTCCCCCCTGAGACAGCATGGAGGCATAGTGAATGCAATCATCCAAGCTCCCAAAAACCCCAGCGTTGCCGGATACCCCACCCAAAAACCTGGCATTTTCATCATCTACGGAAAGCTTGAAGCCATCAGCGGTGAAGCTAGGCTCAAAGCGGTTCCCGGCTGTCGCACCTTGTGGATTATAACAGGCGGTCTTCATTTGCAGAGGCTCAAAAACGTATTCCTTGGCCAGCACATCCAAAGGCTTCTTCATTATTTTCGCAATGATGTCCCCCAAGACAATATAACCCATGCAGCTATAAGCCACCTCGCTGCCCGTTGGATAGTCCAGGGGTTGCTTCAAAATATAATCCACAGCACACTCTGGAGTCGTAAAGTCCTCTAACATGATATGAGGTGGCATCCCGCTGGAATGGGTCATCAAATGGCGGATGGTAATATCGCCCTTGTCATAAACATTTTCATAAAACAAAGAGAGGGAATCAAACAGCCCAAGCCTCCCTTGTTCAATGAGTTTTAAGGCCAGCATAGTCGTTACCATAATCTTGGATATCGAGGCGAGGTCAAAAAGCTGACCCTCCTTGGTCCCTGCTTTGGCATACAGTTGTTCTCCTTGTCCGATGGCCACAGCATAATCTGTGTAGTACGCGAGCTCCATTCCTTCCTTTATTAAAGCAAGGGATTTTGCAAATGGCTTCTCAACAAAAGTCTTCAAGCATACATCTCCAAGTTTTTTGTTGTTTTTTTCAATCATAAGGCTTCCTCCTTTTTTGAATCTAAATTTAACCGAAGTAGATTAAATTTTAGTCAATATTCATCAAATAATAATGAAATACAATTAAAAATTGTTTGAGATTCAGAAGCTGTTTGTTTGGAAGTACTATAGTCTATGTGAAAATTATTGTCAATATTGTTTCGATTGTATAAAAAAAATTTTCATTTTCTTGTTTTTTGAAATATCTCATGTTATACTCAGTCACGATCAGCTTTGCAAAGCCGCCGCCCAAAACAATAGAATTGAACCAGGTGGAATGATGGCGGCTTGGTAAATGTTTAAGAGACTAAGTATAGACTGCATAAAGCCGTAATCTAAGAATAAAACCTATTGAATCGGAGTACTTTTGAGACGTGATCCATCATCTAAACGAGTATATTAGGAGAATAGGAGTTTTGAAAATGAAATGTATCATAGGAATTGACGGCGGGGGAACCAAGACGCATCTTTGCGCCGAGGAAGTGGAAAGCGGAAAAATCTGCTGCGAAGTCTTTGGAGGTGCCTCCAACTTAACTTCCAACAGTGCCGAACAGGTTGCCGATCATTTAAAGGGCTTATTCGACCAAGCCAAAGCGCAATGTCCTGCTCTCACACCAGTAAGCGTCTGCCTTGGCACAGCGGGCATTACTGCAGAAAATGCAGAGAAAATTCTAAGTGAGATTCTGTTTAAGCTTACTGCCTGCGAGAAAATAAAAGTAGTTGGAGATATGGAGATCCCCCTTTATGCCAATACGGAAAACAAGGACGGAGTTGTCCTTATAGCCGGTACTGGTTCCATCGGGTATGCAAGAAACATTTCCGGAGAACAGGCGAGAGTTGGTGGTTGGGGACATATTCTCGGAGACGAGGGAAGTGCCTACTGGATTGCCAAAGAAGCCATGAATACCCTGTTAAGGTCCTATGACGGCAGATGCGAAGAAACGATGCTTACCGACCTACTTTTACAGGCCTTTTCCACTCATACCCCTAAAGAGATCATTGCAAAAATTCATGACCCAGCGTTTAATAAAGCAAAGATGGCCTCTTATGCCCAGCTAGTGGATCAGGCAGCCGGGAAGGGAGACAAACTTAGCTTGGAGATCTTAAAACGCGCCGGCTCGGAACTGTTTCAGCTATTTGTAGCAGCTAAGAAAAGTGCAAGACTATCTGATGATCTTGCCGTAATTTTAGTAGGTGGTGTTTTTAAACATAACAGCTATGTCCGCAGGCAGGTGACAGAGGAAATTTTGGAGTGGTACCCAAAAGCGGAAATTATTCTGTCGAAAAACGAAAATGTCTCTGGTGCTTTAAAAATAGCCAGAAACAATCAATGAGTACTCCCAGCCTCTTGAACAGTTACCCAGTCGTAGCGACTCCACAAGCAGAGCGTGAATGAGAAAAGCGACACCAAGACAAGACTATTTAGATAAGGAGAAATCCGTAAGGTGCCCACATGACGAACATTGAAATTAAGACGAAAGAAATGTATCCAGACTTGTGTAACAGCGAAAAGAGAGTAGCCGATTTTATCTTAGGGAATATCTCCAGCGTTTTAAGACTGTCCCTGGAGGAATTAGCAGAGGAAGCAAAAGTCAGCCACGCTTCTATAGTCCGGTTTTCAAAATCAATCGGTTACTCAGGCTTTAAGGAGCTTAAGAAATCGATCATCTATGACTTTAACAGCTTAGCTTTTGAGAACCACAGCGCAGACCAACATACCGACATCAAGAATAAGGACAATATTGAAGCCATCAAAAGCTTTATTAAGCATAACTCTATCCAATCGATTGAGGATACCATGCGTCTATTAGACGAAAAGGTCATCAGTGAAGTGGTAAGTAGGCTGATTACAGCCAGATCCATCAAGGTGTTTGGCGTGGGTGCTTCCGGAACAGTGGCAGAGGATTTTTATTATAAGCTGCTGCGGATCGGAAAGAATGTATGCATGACCAAGGATTTACTGATCCAGCTTACCTATGCCTCTACCATGACCGAGGAGGATGTGGCGGTTATCTTTTCCTATTCTGGCTTGACCCTGGACATGATTGAACTGCTGGAGATTGCAAAAAAAACCGGTGCGACCACTGTGGCGGTTACGAAGTACACCAAAAACGACTTTACCCGAAATGCGGATTATGTCATCTATACCTCTGCTCCTGAGATCGAACTCCGTAGCGGGGCTATGGTTTCTCGCACGGCACAGTTGATGGTGGTGGATGTACTCTTTACGGCCATCGCAAGCCAAGACTATGAAAACATTAAACCGAACTTGCAAAAGAGCTACGACAGCTGTAGATCTCATAAAAAATCCAAGACAAGAAAAGATAAAAATCCCCATCGGACCTATAAAGTGGAACCATTGTCAAGGACAGCTAAAAAAAACCTATGAAACTAAAAGCTGATTTCTGTATTGGACAGGAGTCAGCTTTT
>CAZSXS010000063.1:0-22140 GCA_964611385.1 uncultured Defluviitaleaceae bacterium | reverse complement strand
TTGATATCACCCTTCATGGCCGGCTGATTGAAAAGGGCTAGATGGGGGTGGTGGGGTGAACCAACTTGTTGGGTCTGGAAGGGAAAAACTTTTTCAAACGGCGAAAAAGTTTTTCCCTTCCTCCCTCCACGGTTTTAGAAGCAACTGTTGATGCCAGAGACTACTATAGCATGTTTTGGATGATAAACAACAAGAAATGGGCTTTCTTAAAATTCTTATTGAAAATTTTAGATTCTATGATATAATGCAAAAAAATAAATGAAATCTTCTGTAGGTTTTTTCGTAAACAGATCAGAGTGACCTACTATGTTTTTTCAAAGTAAAGGAGAGAGAGATGGCTACTGAAATTATTATCATCGGAGCGGGTTACGGAGGCGTCCTCACTGCCAAAAGCCTAGAAAAGAAATTCAAAAAGCGCAAGGATGTTAACATCACCATCATTGACAAAAATCCGTATCACACCATGTTAACAGAGCTTCATGAAGTTGCTGCTTGCCGAGTGGAAGAGGACAGCATCAAGATTAGCCTCTCTAAAATTTTTGCCGGAAGACGTGTTAACGTCGTGCTGGACAACATTCAGTCCGTGGATTTTGAAAAGAAAACTGTCCACGGTTTGGCAGGAACTTACAAGTACGACTATTGCGTGCTGGCAGCCGGCTCCAAGCCCACTTTTTTCGGCGTGCCTGGTGCCGCTGATCATTCCTACAAGCTTTGGTCCTACGATGATGCGGTTTTGTTAAGAGACCATATCCACAACTGTTTCCGGTTGGCAGCCTGTGAAACAAATCCGCTTGAAAAGAGAAAACTCCTTACCTTTTATGTGGTGGGTGCTGGCTTTACCGGTGTTGAAATGATCGGTGAACTGGGTGAATACGTTCCCATTCTCTGTGATCGCTATGAAATTGATCGCAGAAGCGTGACTATGGTAAACGTAGACATTCTGCCCAGAATGATGCCCATCCTGCCGGAAAAGCTTTCTGACAAGGTCGTAAACCGTCTTAGAAAAATGAACGTGTCCGTACGCATGAATACAGGCGTGTCCGCCGTAGGCACTGATTTTATTGAGCTGAAGGTCGGCGGCAAAACGGAAACCCATCCCACTAAAACGGTCATTTGGGCAGCCGGAACCGAAAGCGCCGATGTCACCCTGAAAGCCGCTGAAACCTTACAAAGCGCGAATAGGGGTCGCATTAAGCTGGACAAAAATTTGCGCGCCCTCGACCATGAAAATATTTATGTTGTGGGCGACAACATGCTCTTTACGCCCAAGGGTTCTGATGTCCCTGTTCCTCAAATGGTTGAAAACTGTGAGCATGCCTCGGCTTGTGTGGCTCATAATATCCATGTGGCCATCACGAAATCTGGCACCATGGAGGAATACAATCCGCAGTTCCACGGTATTATGGTTTGCGTAGGCGGGAGATACGGTGTTGCCCGAGTGGGGCTTCCCAACCTGATGTTTAATCTGCCTTCCTTCTTAGCGATGCTGTCCAAACATTTCATTAATATTATTTATTTCTTGCAGGTGCTTGGCTGGAATAAGGTCTTTAGTTATCTTAAGCATGAAATTTTTACCATCCGACATCGCCGAAGCTTCGTGGGCGGGCATTTTTCCAACCGAACACCCAGCTTTTTGCTTGTGCCTCTGCGCGTATGGCTTGGAGCCGTGTGGTTGTTTGAGGGGATTAAAAAGGTGATGGAAGGTTGGCTTGACAAACCCATGCTGACTGGATTTTTTGGTGGAGCAAAGGCTTGGTATGACAGCATTATTTTGGGTGTGGAAGCTACGGCTGCTGCCTCAGGCGAAGCGGTCGAGGCTGTTGCCGCCGCAAGCGGTGAAGCTACCGCCGCTGCTGCCTCTAGTGGTGTTGCCATCTTTAACATCAATTTCCTTGGCTTATTTAATGCCATTTTTGTTTCTGGTAAAGAAGTGGTGAAAGCCACCGTCAACGACTTTGCCTTTAAGCTCAACATTCCGCTGATGAACTGGTTTACAGATACGGTGATCCTTCCCAATGATTCTGTACAGCTCTTTATGCAAGGCTTTATTGTTATTGCAGAAATTTTGATCGGGCTAGCCCTCATCGGCGGTCTCTTTACTTTCCTTTCGGCTGGATTTTCTATTGTTCTTCAGTTCATGTTTGTGGCTACCACAGGCCTTTACTTAAGTACCATCTGGATGATCGTTGCCGCTGTGGCTGTTTTGATCGGCGGCGGGCATATCTTTGGATTGGACACCTATGTAGTGCCTTATTTAAAGAAGCGCTGGAAAACAACAAAACTTGCACGAAAACTCTATGTCTACAATGATTAAAAACAATTCAACGATAAAAAACGGAACTGCAAAATTCTTTTTGCTTGAAGAAGCCATCAGTGAGGTTGAAGAGCGTATTGATAAAGCGCTACGCTTTTCCCCTCCGATCATACGGGAGTACACGGCTCATCTGGCACAAAGCAAGGGAAAGCTCATTCGTGCTAGGGCTTTACTGATTTGTGCCGGAACTGCCGAGGGGCTTATCCCCGAGGATGCCGTTATCTTGGCGGCCTCTGTGGAACTCCTTCATCTGGCAACCCTTGTACATGACGATGTGATGGACGAAGCGGACTTGCGCCGTAACCAGCCAACTTTAAACCACAAGTACGGAAGAAAAACTGCCGTAATCTGTGGTGACTATTTATTTTGTCTATGCATGACTCAAGCTTCAAAAATAGAGGTAGATGAAAAGGACATTGATTTTAGCTTAGCAAAAATCATCAGCCGTATTTGCTTTGGAGAGCTTTTGCAGCATATAAACAATGGAAACTTGGGAATTACTTCTTTTGACTATTTAAAGATTATTTCTGGAAAAACTGCCGCTCTGTTTGAAGGTTCCTTTTATGCCGGAGCTTATCTTTCCCGTCTGTATACAAAGGCGGAGCTTAAGAAATTTCGAAAGCTGGGACGATATCTGGGAATGGTCTTTCAGATTAGTGATGATTGTATTGATTTTGAAATGGAGGAATCCGAAGCCGGTAAGCCGGTTCGATCGGACTATGAACAAGGTGTTGTTACTTTACCCTTAATTTTTGCGCTATCCAATAAACCCTCTCTGCTATCAAAGCTTCAAGCGGGCTTACTGAACCCAAGGGCTCTTTGCCAGGAAGTTTCGCACGCAGACGGCGTTAAGAAGGCAAAACTTGTTTCATTGAAGTATTATGAAAAAGCGATGAAGCTTATTGAATTTTTGAGCGCACAGGGCTTAGATAAGCAAAAAAGGCAAGCACTAACTCTTCTTTTTGACAAGGCCTTAAAAGCAAATAAGGATAAGGGGTAAAGGGATAGTATGCTTACGAAAATCTTAAAATATGTTGAAATAATGACCAAGATCACCAGTTTCTTTCCCTTTTGGCTGACCTTGGCCTTCCTGCTGTATCAAGGGACAGGGATTCAGCTTGGAAAAACCGCAATTTTTTTCGCAGCCATGTTTTTGTTTGACCTAGCCACCACCGCCATTAACAACTACATAGACAGTAAAACCAACGATCAGGATTTTGGCTTGTCCAGAAGCTTCATGGCTCTTATCATTGCCGTGCTTCTTTTGACTAGCACGGGATTAGGTGTCCTCTTGGTTTTGAAAACCGATTTAGTGGTTTTGCTGGTAGGCATGCTTGCCTTTGCTTGCGGTGTTTTGTATACGGCTGGGCCGATCCCCATCTCTCGCCAGCCCTTGGGCGAAATATTTTCGGGCGCTTTCTATGGATTGATCATCCCCTTTTTGATTTTGTATATTAACCATCCGGAGACTTTTTTGGAATACAGTCTCAGTATGCCAGGCTTTGGCCTTGACTTAACGGTGTATGGCCAGGGTTTATCCGAGCTGCGTTTACGGATCAAGCTGGAACCCTTTGTCTCCTTGTTGCTCTTTTCGATTACGCCCGCTTTTGCTACGGCAAACATTATGCTTGCCAACAACATTTGCGATGTAGAAAAAGATATTTTGGTCAAGCGTTTTACCCTTGCCTTTTATCTTGGGAAAAATGCGCTTACCCTTTTTGCAGTTCTATACTATGCCTGCTTTGCTTCAACCATTCTTTTGGTTGTTCTTCGGATTTTTCCCCCTTTATCTTTGGTATCTCTTTTGGCCTTTATCCCTGTACAAAAAAACATTCGCAGCTTTTTCCAAAAGCAGGACAAAGCTACTACCTTTGTTACATCCGTAAAGAACTTTATTTTGCTGGTTGTGCCAAATATTTTTCTTCTGGCCATTGCTTCTGTGTTTCGGTAAGGAATAAAAATGAAATTTATTAAAAAAACCGATTTATTGCTTATTTTTTCATTGCTTGTTATCAGTATATTTTTGGTTCTAATCCAAAAAGATAAAAGCAAGACCAGTAAGGATGTGCTGGCCGAAGTCTATTATTATAAAAAACATCTGCAAACCATCGAGCTTTCCAAAGCAAAGAATACAACACTGAATTATCCGGAAGCGCCGGAAGTTTTTTTGGAGATCACTGAAAAGGGCGAAATTTATTTTGCCCACTCGGATTGCCCAGACAAGGTTTGTATTCACGCTGGAAAACTATCCGTGGTAGGCCAAAGCGCTGCTTGCTTACCCAATGGAATCTTAGTTAAAATAACCCAAAGTAATAGAGAGGTTGACAGTCTTGACATTATTATCCAATAAATCGAAAACCCGCCAAACTGTTTTGCTTGGTCTGTTCTTTGGCATTGCCATTATTTTATCGGTTGTTGAAAGCACCTTTCCGCCCATTGCATTTTTTCCGCCGGGAGTTAAGCTTGGGCTGGCTAATGTTGTGGTCATGTACTGCCTCTTTTTTCTGGGAAAGAGCAAGGCTTTTCTACTGGTCGTTTTGAAGTCTATGTTTGTGTTTCTCACCAGAGGCTTGATGGCCGCCGGACTTAGCTTTTGCGGAGGTTTTCTTTCTGTTTCTCTGATGATCTTACTTGTTTTTCTTTTTAAGAATAAGGTATCTTACTTAGTCCTAAGTATCCTTGGGGCTATTGCTCACAATGTGGGCCAACTTTTGTTTATTCTGATTGTCTTTGGAAATCTGCCCATGCTGGGCTATCTGCCCGTCTTGATTATAACGGGTATTTTCGCCGGCATTGGTACAGCCACTATTCTTAGGTTTATTATGCCGGAATGTAAGCGAATCTTTAACAAACCGGTTTAATAATAATAAAAAAAATAATAAGGAGAGTATTGTATGAAAAAAGTAACAGCATTATTAGTAGCAGTAGTATTAGGCGCAAGCGTTGTGGGGTGTACAAAACCATCCCCAAGTCCTTCTCCAACTCCCTCACCCACACCTTCCGTAGCACCATCAGCTACACCTTCTCCATCACCATCGGCTTCAACTTCCCCATCTCCAGAGGCTTCCCCATCTGGTTCTCCAGAGGCTTCCCCATCTGGTTCTCCAGAGGCTTCCCCATCCGGTTCCCCAGAAGCTTCCCCATCTGGTTCTCCAGAGGCTTCACCTTCCGGTTCTCCAGAAGTTTCCCCGTCGGCTTCAGCTTCTACAGTGAAGGTATCCGAGGGTGCACCGCTTAAGTTGGGTGTTGCTGCGATCGCTAGCCTTGAAAAGTCAGCTGATGTTACCGCAGATAAAGAAGGTCTTGCACAAGCTGATATTAATATTGCTACCGTTTTGGTTGATGATAAGGGCGTAATTGTTGACTGTATTATTGACTCTGTACAATCTAAGGTAAGCTTTGACAAGAGCGGAAAGGTTACTTACGATCTGAAAAAGCCTGTTTTAACTAAGATTGAGCTTGGCACCGATTATGGTATGGGCAAGGCTTCTGGTATCAAGAAAGAATGGGATGAGCAGATTACCGCTTTTTCTGAGTATGTAGTTGGAAAGACCGCAAGTGAAGTTAAGGGCATTAAGCTTACAGACAAAAAGGCTCCTGATGTTGCTGAGCTTAGCGCTAGTGTAACCATGTCTGTTGACGGTTATATGGCCGTGATTGAAAAGGCAGTAGCAAATGCTAAGGATATCGGCAGCAAGGGCGGCGATGTATTAGGTCTTGGTATTGAAACAAACGCAGCGAAGTCTACAAATGCAACCGCTGATAAGGCTGGTCTTGCTCAAGCAGATTGCACCTTCGTTGCAACCACAACTGATAAGGATGGAAAAATTACCGCTGCTGTTCTCGATGGGATTCAAGGCAATGTAAACTTTGATGCAAGCGGAAAGATTACAAGCGACCTGAAGAAGGCTCCTCAAACCAAGAATGAACTTGGTGCTGCTTACGGCATGGCGAAGGTTTCTTCTATTGGTAAGGAATGGAACGAACAAGCCGGCTTGATCTCTATGGCTATCGTTGGCAGAACTGTTGAAGAAATGAAGGGTATCTCCCTGAACGAAAAAGGCGCTCCAGCAGACGCTGAGTTAGCTGCAAGTGTTACAATCAGCGTGAAAGATTTTATCACAGTAATTGAAGAATCTGTTAACGGTATTAAATAATATAAAAAAAGAGGAGAAATCCTCTTTTTTTACTATCCTTTTATCAGAATATTCTTATACTCACTGAGTATAGAATAAGGGTTTATAAAACATGATTAAAAAAATTGCAGTATTATGCTTTGTACTTTTTTTGTTTTCGGGCTGCACAAAGCCTTCAACATCTGAAAAAACCCGATATGAGGCAGACTTTTTGCTCCTCTTTGATACGGCAACCAAAATTGTGGGTTACACCAATACCAAGGAAGAATTCGAGGCCTTTGCCAATCTGATCTATGACGAATTAAAGGTTTATCATGAGCTATACGACATTTACAACGATTACGAGGGCATCAATAATATCAAGACCATTAACGATAACGCCGGTAAAAACCCCGTATCTGTTGATCCGCGCATTATAGAGCTTTTACTCTTTGCCCAGGAACAATATGAGCAGTCGAAGGGGAATGTGAATGTTGCCCTGGGGCCTGTGTTGAACCTTTGGCATGAATACCGCGAGCGCGGGAGTGACAATCCAGAATACGCTGCCCTCCCTCCCTTGGAAAAGCTCCAGGAAGCTAATCAGTATACAGACCTAAAAAATTGTATCGTTGATGCTCAATCTGGAACGGTTTTCCTCAAGCAGGAAGGTATGCGTCTTGATGTTGGAGCGGTCGCCAAGGGTTATGCGGTTGTACAGGTGGTAAAGCTTTTGAAGGAAAGAGGTTATAGCTCCGGTTTGTTGAGCGTTGGAGGGAATGTGGCTGCTATCGGTTCAAAAATGCAAGGTGGCTTGACAAAGTGGAATGTAGGGATTCAAAATCCCGACGAAGACAGTCAGGAGCTGTTGTTGAAGGTAGCTTATTTAAGCGATTATTCCATTGTTACTAGCGGAGACTACCAACGATATTATATAGTTGATGGTAAAAAATACCATCACATCATTGACCCAAAAAGCCTGTATCCCGCCGAGTACTTTGCGGCTGTCTCCATCTTTACACCGGATTCAGGACTCGGGGATGCGCTGTCAACTGCGGTTTTTAATATGCCTTACGAAGAAGGTCTACACTATATTGAAAGTCTGCCAGATACCTATGCCATGTGGGTATTTAAGGACGGAGAAATCCGACTTAGCAAGGGGGCAGAGAAGCTTTTTGTTAAGGAATAGTTAAATAATAAAAATGGAGGGATATTATGAAAATTTTAGTAGCTGGGGGGGCCGGTTTTATCGGTTCTCATACTTGCATAACACTTCTGGAAAATGGCTATGAAATTGTAATCGTAGACAACTATAGTAACTCCAGCCAAGAGATGATTCCGCTCATAGAAGAAATATCCGGGAAAAGCTTGAAAGCATATGAATGTGACCTCTTAGACAAGGATAAGCTCTCAACCGTGTTTAAGGAAAACAGTATTGACGCGGTGATTCACTTTGCCGCCTTAAAGGCCGTGGCGGTAAGTGTAGGTATGCCCCTTCAATACTACCACAATAATATCACAGGAACGCTCAACTTGCTTTCTGTCATGAATGAATATGGAGTGAAGCAGTTGGTGTTTAGCTCCTCTGCAACCGTGTATGGTATGAACAATCCGGTGCCCTTTGTGGAAACCATGCCCACCTCTGCTATCAATCCCTACGGCTGGACCAAGGTCATGATAGAGCAGATTTGCAAGGATGCCTGTGTTGCCGATCCGGAGCTGCGTATTGCCATGTTGCGTTACTTCAACCCCATCGGGGCTCACAAAAGCGGAAAGATAGGCGAAAATCCCAACGGCATTCCCAATAATCTGATGCCCATCATCATGGACGTTGCCCGTGGAAAGCTTCCAGCCTTGAAAATCACTGGGAACGATTATGACACCAAGGATGGTACCGGCGTTCGGGATTATATCCATATCTGCGATCTGGCTGAAGGGCATTTGAAGGCCCTAGAAAGACTCCAGCAAGTAAAAGGCGCGCATGTATTTAACCTCGGAACAGGTAAGGGCTTTTCAGTCCTCGAAGTCCTCGCAGGAGCCGAAAGAGCCGTGGGAAGGAAACTACCAACAGAAATCGCCCCTCGTCGCCCCGGAGACATTGCAGAGTGTTATGCCGATGTTGAAAAGTCTAAAGCAGAGCTAGGCTTTGTAACCAGCCGAGGCTTGGATGAAATGTGCTGTGACGCCTGGAATTATATAAAGAACAAAGAGGGTATTCAATAAAGTCCTCCCACGAAAAGAGCCAACTTCATGCCAAAAACATTTCTTCGCATGAAGTTGGCTTTTAAAAAATTTGTAAAATCCACTTGCAATTTTTAAAAGTTTAGTGTATTATGATTCAAAGTAAATTACTTTTAAATGAGTGTATTTATGAAAAGGCAAGATTGGCGAAAGCCAAATCACGCAAAGCCATGGGTCTAAATCTTTCTAGGAAGACATGACAGCCGGATACCAAGAAAGGCACTATTTTTGTTTATTCGCGGTTTTCTATTTCATACTCAGTCAATGTTCAATAGACTGAGTAAAACTACTTAACATGAATAGGTGCATTTTATGAAAAGGCAAGATTGGCGAAAGCCAAGTCACGCAAAGCCACGGGTCTAAATTTACGGAGTTTTTCGCCGTGAACATGACAGCCGGTTACCAAGAAAAGCGCTTCTTGTGTTTAAGTATTTTCATTTCATTAATATTTAAACAGATCAAGTGTGTTTATGAAGGGCAAGATTGACGAAAGTCAATTCACGCAAAGCCAAGGGTCTAAACTTAGTACGCTTCCTTTGAGGGGGTTTTTTTGCTGAGCATGACAGCCGGTTGCTAATAAATGCGCTATTTTTATGCCCTTTTTTAGACAAATTGTTGGTTCAATCGCTACGTGTTCGTTGTGTGATCCTGCCTGAAAAACTTATTCTTGTTATAGACCAACAAAAAAGGAGTTAATGGTATGGATGAAATGATTATTACTTTAATGGATGCGAAAAAGCCTCAGGCAAAAATGGGTGTCAAGAAACTAAATAACATACAAGACGAAGTCGATGAAATTTTAAAATCAATGTTGAAGGACATCATTGAGAAAATCCTGGAATCCGAAATGGATGAGCTACTTGGTTATGAAAAAAAATCAACACAAATGAATAAAACCGGAAACAGCCGTAACGGCTACAATAAAAAGAGACTGAAAACTCGAATTGGTCGAATTGAATTAAGAGTGCCAAGGGACAGGCGCGGCCTCTTTGTTCCTAAGTTAATTGAAAAATACCAAACCAAAGCCAATGATCTTGAGCAGCACATTATTCCCATGTATGCCAGAGGGTTTATGAATCATGAAATCATCATTCAGTTAAAGAACTTGTATGGTGCGGACGCTTCTGGGCAATTTATCCATAACATCATGGGCAAAATCATGCCCAGTATTGAAGGGTGGCGATCCCGACCCCTGAAAAGCGTTTATCCGCTTGTCTTCTTTGATGGATTGAACTTAAAAATCAATCGTGTTAATCGAGTATTAAACAAAAATGCTATCATGGTCGTTGCCATTAATGAAAACGGTGTAAAAGAAATCCTCGGAATGTGGGTTGTCGATAAGGAAACAACTAATTTCTGGATCGGCGTGTGCACTGATTTAAAGCAAAGAGGCGTTAACGATATATACATCGCTTGTCGGGATGGTTCCAGTGAGATTTCATCGGCCATCAAAGCAATTTTTCCAAAGACTGAGCAGCAATTTTACATAAATCGACAGATCCGTACTTCTATGAAAAATGTATCTTACCGGGACTTAAAGAATCTAATTTTGGACTTAAAGCGTGTCTATCAAGCGAAATCCGTGGAAGACGCAGTTGTTAACCTAGAGGCGCTTGACAATAAATGGGGTGGAAAATACCCTCAACTTATACAGTCATGGATGGAGAACCGAACCGATTTATCCGCATATTACAAATACTCGGAGGATATCCGGCACATTATTTATTCTACGAACGCCGTGGATGGCTTTCAGCGAGTTTTGAATAAGAAGGGACTTTCGATTATTTGCTAGGCAGCAGAAATTTTTGTGTCAGCAAAAAGAACCAGGACATATTTTATTGATATATGCAGTCACGTTCAGTGTTGCAAAGCCGTTACCCAAAACAATTGAGTTTATCAGGCTTGAATGGTGGCGGCTTTGTATTCTTAAACAAGAAGCCAGACTTGATCTGCAAGGGCACCTCAATTTGCAGGGAGTGAACGGCATGAAGCTGTTTAAAAAATATCGAAGCAGGGCTTGCCTTGCCTTTTCCCACATTAAGATCGTTGATCGATTTCTGATTGTTATTATGGTCATCCTCCTCATGCAGTCTATATACTGTATCTTTGACCCGGCCGACACTGAGTTGATGTCATCCATTGATGTTGTCCTTCGCACCACAATCGCTGCAATCTTTGGCTATTTTATTAGTGTCAATTTTATTAAAAGCGAATCAAAGCAACCGGACGAAAAGCCAAGGATACCAGATGAAGAGAACACTGTTAATGACAATGTAAGCAATCTTCAAATTTATATTATTGGTAGCATTTGTATCGTATCTATTTTCATTTTAATTATAGCCAGGAATTTTTCTGGCTTGAATACGGCTACCATCCCGGTTATCACCCAATTTCGAGATATTGTTTGCGGAAGTATCGGGTTCTTTATTGGTGTACCATCCGCTAATTTAAAAAAATAAAAAGACCAGTATCTGTTTCAAGTTCATAAATCTTCATTGTGCGGAGCGAATGGCTCATGAGTGATCAGAGTATGAGATTTATTTCTTGAAAAGATACTGGTCTTTTATTTGTTTTCCAAAAATGCAACAAATTTCTCCCGGTACGGTAGCAGTCTTTCTCCAATGGGCTTTGCTAAGCTTCCGTCTTGAATGTGCTGATCTAATTCTTCTAAGCTGACCCACTTGGCGCCCACGGTTTCCCCTTCCTGCATGATTAAATAGGAAAGGGATACATCCTTCCTTGTGACATACAAGTCCACAAAAGCCGTCGACTCTTTCGTAGTCCCCAGGAGAAAAAGATCTTCCTCTGTTACTCGAATTCCCGTTTCCTCAAAAAGCTCCCTCACGGCTCCTTCTTTGCTGCTTTCCCCAGCCAAGGCAGAGCCGCCTGTGTTCTCCCACTTGTTGGGATACTCTTCTTTCTCCGGATGCCGCAAGGTCATCAGAATCTCCTGTCTGCTGTTTACCACCCAGATGGCTACCACGGTGTGATTCTCACCATCTTTAAGCTCTTCCCCTCGTCTATGGGTCCGGCCTAAAGCTTGTCTGTTCTCGTCATATAAATCCCAAAGTTCCATACAAACCTCCTTTTGCGCCTTGGCGCACTTAAATCAGAAACGAAAAAAGTACTCTTTGCTTTTTCCATACAAATCTACCTCTATACAAAAAGGTTGAAGCAATTTCTCGCATTCAACCTTTTTATATATTCTGGGCCTTTCAAAATTTCCGTGGTTAATACTGCCCCCATGTCCGGCTTTTTTGAAAGATGAGGATAGGGGGTGTGGGGGGGGAAGGAGAAGAAAACTTTTTTCGCCGTTTGAAAAAAGTTTTCTTCTCCTTCCCCCCACGGTTTTAATTTAAAGGCTTCATAGTCGGGAAGAATAAAACGTCCCGGATGGAGTAGGTGTTTGTCAGTAGCATCACAAAACGGTCAATGCCAAGACCTAAGCCGCCTGTTGGGGGCATTCCTACCTCCAGGGCGTTGATGAAATCCTCATCTATGGCGTTAGCTTCGTCGTTTCCGGCGCTGCGTAGACTTTCCTGGTGTAAGAAACGCTTCCGCTGATCTATGGGATCGTTCAGCTCGGAGTAGGCGTTGGCAAATTCTCTTCCGATAATAAATAGCTCAAAACGTTCTGTGTATCCCGGCAGATCCGGCTTGCTCTTGGTTAAATGTGAGATTTCAACTGGGTGATCCATTAGGAAGGTAGGCTGTATCAGGTTCTTCTCGGCATACTTCTCAAAAAATAAATTCAGAATGTCCCCCTTTTGCTCATAGCTTTTGACTTCAATCTCATGTTCCTTGGCTAGCTTTCTGGCCTCTTCGAGGTCAATGCTTGTGAAATCAATACCGGCATACTTTTTGACGGCCTCCAGCATGGTGATTTTCTCAAAGGGCTTTTCTAAGTCGATTTCTACGTCCTGATAGTTTAACTTTAAGCTGCCGTTTACTGCCAAGGCTACCCGCTTGATCATGCTTTCGATCAGTTCCATCATGCCATTGTAATCGGTATAGGCTTGGTAAAGCTCCAGCATGGTGAATTCCGGGTTGTGCTTAATGCTGAGACCCTCATTTCTAAAAACACGACCGATTTCATAGACACGTTCCAGACCGCCTACGATCAGCCGCTTTAAAGGAAGCTCCAACGCTATCCGCAGGTACATATCCATGTCCAGTGCGTTATGGTGGGTGATAAAGGGCCTGGCGGCGGCGCCTCCGGCTATGGTTTGAAGCACAGGCGTTTCAACTTCCAAATAGTCCCGCTCATCCAGAAAAGCCCGGATATTCTTAATGATGGCCGAACGCTTACGGAATACTTCCTTGACCTCTGGGTTGACGATCAAATCCAGATAGCGTTGACGATAGCGGATTTCTGTATCCTTAAGGCCGTGGAATTTTTCCGGCAGAATTTGAAGACTCTTGGACAGAAGGGTAAAGGATTCTGCCTTGACGGAGATTTCTCCCTTATGGGTACGGAAGACCTCACCCGTTACGCCGACGATATCGCCTATATCAAGCTTTTTAAACTCTGCGTAGGCCTCATCTAACACTACATCTTTTTTGATATAGATCTGCATCTTTCCGTCTCTGTCTTGTAAGTCGAAGAAAGAAGCCTTGCCCATAATGCGCTTGGTCATCATACGGCCAGCCAGGCTGACAGTCTTGCCTTCAAACTCTTCAAATTTTTCATGTATTTCCTTGCTGTGGTTGGAAACACTATATTTTACATGCAAAAAGGGATCTTTTCCGCTGTTTTGAAGCTCAAACAGCTTATCCCTTTTGATCTGTAAAAGCTCACTCAGTTCTGCCTCACTGGGTTGAAGGTTTTCTTCGTTTGGTACTGCTGATGTATTTTCTGACAATGTATTCACTCCTATGTTTTATGCGTTTCCTGATTCAATATCGAACTATTCGATCTTCAGAATTTTGAACTTAATCACACCGTCCGGTGCATCCACAATGACCTCTTCGTCAACCGCTTTTCCCAAAAGCCCTAGACCCAAGGGGGACTCGTTGGATATTTTGCTTGCGCCTGGATCAGCTTCTGCTGAACCGACAATGGTAAAACAGATTTCTTCCTCGTACTCATAATCATACAAGGTCACCTTGTTTCCGACGCTCACCGTGTTTCTACCCAAGTCGTCCTCATCAATGACCTCAGCGTTTCTAAGCATTTTCTCAATGACGACAATTCTTGCTTCTATTTCAGCCTGTTCGTCCTTTGCGGCATCGTACTCGGCGTTTTCTGATAAATCACCCTGGCCTCTGGCCTCTTTAATCTTTTCCGCAACCTCTTTGCGGCGTACCACTTTTAATTCCTGTAATTCTTCCTCGAGCTTCTTCAAGCCGCTATAGGTCAAAACAATTTTCTTTTCAGCCATCTTTACCTCCACTGGCTTTCTTGCCATATTTTTTGAAGATTATAGAGTAAAGTACTAGTATTGTCAACAAAATATAATTTTAACCGGAGGCATACAATGACCCCAGTTTTCTTAAAAAACATCAATGCCCTTTCAAAGAAAAAGAATAATAGCAGTCAGGATCTATTGGATTTATATACCAAGACCAAAGCTTCAGCTGAGTCCACTTCAACAGCTCAATCGCATTCATCAGCAGAATTAGATTCACCTGTTCAGTCGGCCTCTTCGGACAAGCCTGCCGAGCTGCTTTACGAAACCGCAAAGTCTGGTCAAAAAACTGCCCGACTACTAAAAGATAGATATGATCTCTATGTGCACAGCAGCTTTTGCCCGCGTCGGGAGGCCGTAGTTTTTGTTAATGACATTCCCTTTGCCTACAATCAAACCATTGTCTTGTTGGGGCTGGGGCTTGGGTACCAGGCCAGGGAGATTATGGAGCGAATGAGCTTGACCAATCGCCTAGTACTCATTGAGCCAGATCATAGACTTTTTTTTAAGCTCCTGGAGGAAAACGATTACTCAGACATCTTTGAAAACGATGACGTGGATATCATGGTGTGCGAAAACATAGAAGACATGAAGGCAATTAATCAGAAGCTCTTTAATGCCTACACCCTGGATCATGTGCTGTTTAACAGAAGCTTGCCTTATTATGTGGCCTACAAGGAATATGTGGACGCAGTGTTTGAGCACATCAACGAAAATACTCGAGACATGAATATCAACCGTAACACAGGTGTCCATATGATGCCCTTATACTTTAAAAGCGTGTTCAAAAATACAAAGTACGTATTTGATGCGCTCTTTACGATGGATTTCAAGAATGCCTTCAAAGACAAGCCCGCGATCATCGTCTCGGCTGGACCCTCTCTGGATAAGAATGTCCATCTCTTAAGGGAAGCAAAGGGCAAGGCAGTGATCATTTGTATGGCCAGCGCTTACATCAGTCTGCGCAAGAGAGGAATAGAGCCGGACTTCATTGCCTCCATTGATGTGAATCAGATTTTTTTGGACAAGGAGTATCCCAACAAAACCTTTTCTTATCCCCTCTTGACTTCCTTTTATGGTTCTCCTCAGCTTCTGGATTTGCACAAAGGCATCAAAATCCTGGGCAACAACTCAGAGGACGGTTTTATTCCGATTCTGGCTGAAGTCTTGGGGCGGCAGCCTAGCGACTTTCACATGAACATGGGCGGGACGGTAACTACCGTTGCCCTTGATTACGCTGCCCGGGTTTTCAACTGCAACCCTGTCATACTGATCGGACAGGACTTGGCCAATACGGACAACAAGCATCATGCTACCGATCACGTGGATGTTGAAAAGCCTGTCTTTAACACCTGCAAGGTCAAGGATATCTACGGGGGCTTTGTCGAATCCAATGATGTATGGATATGGTTTCTGAGGCTGATTCAGGAATTCATTGCTGCTGATCCGTCAGAGAGGCTCTACATTGATGCCACTGAGGGTGGCGCGTATATCGAAGGAACAAAGGTTATGCGGCTGGGTGAAGTGATCAAAAAATATTGCGTGGAGGAGATAGACGTGAAAGGTATCACAGACAGGATTCAAACCGAAAATCAGATGAGTAGAGAAGAAAGGCAAAAGGTATTGGCGATCTATACAGAGCTAAAGGAAAGATTAAAGGAGTGGGACGAGCTTGTAGAGCAGGGCAGTGAAATGAAATTCAGGCACCCCATCCACAGTAATGAGGAGCTACAGAATGATCCCGATGCACTTTTACACTTGCAAAACTTTGTCCGAGTCTGCATCAAGTTCAGAGACTTGGGAAAAGAAAAGGTTCTTACCCCCTTTGAGACCTTGAGATCCTATGTGATGAAAAGTGTGGAAGATCGCCTGATCCATGAAAGCTTTCCACACGAGAACGATTTTTACGTCCGAGTGAATCAGGATTTTTTCCTTGCCTTGCAGTCCCTTGATCTGTATAATACCTTTGTCTCAGCCTATGAAAAAATTGCGGAGGCGGCCTTATGACAAAGCAATTGAGTGAAGTATCAGACTATTGCGTCCGCTTGCACAGCAGCCTGGTCAACCTAATCCTTGACTTGCGCTGTGGAGATATTTCAAAGCTTGATATCATCGGCGCCATTTGTGACGGAATCTATTTTTTACTGGAGAACCTCTTTACAGACAAAGCCCTAGTCTCTGCCGTTCATGCAATCGAAAACCAGATTTTGATCTGCTTATCAAAAAAGGACTATGTTCTCTTAGCAGATCTACTGGAATACGAATTGGAACCCATCCTCGAGGGCTGGTGCGCTGTATAGGGCTAGATAGTAGTAAATTGAAGGATACGATCAGCAAAAAGCGTTCCGATAAAAGCGTCGGTAGAGATACCGCCCGAAACGGCTTACGACCAGTACGAGTGTAGGGCGGTGTCCCTACCGATGCTTGGGCGTGAATCCCGTTGTTATTTGGTGCGTGCCCCGATGTGGTACCCATTCAGAATAAATGAGTATAAGAATTAAGGAGTCTTTTTATGAAAATCGATGTAGAAATGATCGTAATGAAGCTCATTGAGGAGCAAAGATTTGATGAGATCAGTAGTGCTATCAATAAGTATGAAGCTAAAAATCCTTATGACAATGAAATTTATAAGATGAGAGCCTTGGATCGGGCGCTTAAGGGCGATTTGCCTGGGGCTGTTCGACAAATGAAACTGGGCCTCAATAAAAGAAGGCTCAACATCAGTAATCTATTATCCTTAGCGAATATGCAGTTTGAAAACGAGGACTATCAAGAAGCGGCCGACAGCCTGGCCAAAGCCTATGCATACATTCAATGCTTCAGCAGAAACGAATTCTTGGAAGAAGCAGAAAAATTACACACACTCTTAAAAAGCACGATGACTGATGTCAACTTAGAGGAAAAAATGCGCTTCTATCAAGATCATGAAGCTTTTTCAAACTTTCTTAAACTCAACGAGGAAGGCGAAAGACTTCCTTATTATATGGATGTGGAAGCTTATACAAAAACGGAGACTCATACGGATAAAGAAGTTCAAAAGGACACGGTAGCATCATTATATAAGGAAAGACAGCTACACAGTTGCTTTCTTTCCGAAGCTTCGCTGTTACTAAAAGAGGGCCTTAAACAAACGCTGCAGGACAAACCCAACTGCAACATATTGGCCAATGACAGCATTCCATGCAAATACACCCGAAAGTATCTCTTGGAAAATGGGGATTTTATCATTCCCATAAGCGGCAAGGCCGACCAGCGTGTATCTGTTGAAGACATCGAAGGGATATACCGCTCCGTAAGTCAAGGGCGTATTGAAAATAAGAACTGTGAGAGCATACAGGTGAGACAGGGGATTTTCAGTTTTCTTCGAGCCACTGGCCCCTCAAAGATCATCTCGGACTCAGAGTTTATCATGGGGCAACCTATTGAAATCCAAAAATACAATGAAAAGAGCAATGAAAAGCGCAACGATAAGCCCCGCTTGGCACTCCTTTTGCAGATTGACGGCTACGACCCAGAAGAACTGAGTCTCATGCCCAATTTGGAAGGCTTTTTTTCTGACGGAATTCATTTTAAAAACTGCTTCAATACCGGCACCTCCACCTTCCAAAACACAGCCAGCCTACTGACTGGTCAATATCCTGCAAACCATCAGATTTTCGGCTCTCTCTGCAAGGATGGGTTTACAGGTGACTTACCCCTTTTGAGTGAACTACTGCACAGGGAGTATCATTGCAGCTGCATTAGTAATTCGAGCGTACTAACGCCCTACAGAAATGCACACAGGGGTTTCCACCGGATGATCAACGAAAACGCGGACTACACCAGCTGTCTGACTTGTGTTGAAGACACGATCTTACAGTTAGAGCAATTTTCAGGATGTAGGCAATTTATCTTCCTTTCCTATACTAAGCCGAAGATCTCGACTGGACCAAAGGAGGTAGACCGGCACCTGGGGGTTTTATTGGATTACATTCAGAAGAATTATAAGCCTAACGAAAGAGTAGTCGCCTTTGTTGCAACAGGAAATAAACCGGAAGCCATTTGCCGGATGAACGGCGCGCTTCCAACCTCTGCCCTAGGCACACAAGAAGAATACATCAGCATTATGGATTTATACCCTAGCATATGCAAGCTGGTAGGGGCACCCCACACTGTTGCTGGTATCGATGCTAGATTACCGAAGGTTTTTGGTGGAAGCGGGAGGCCACATGTCCTCGTTGAAGATATGCAGGTGGGGGAAGCGAAGCTTCCATTGAACAGACCATACAAGGCTATTTTATGCAACAACGATTATAGATACACCTTCCTTTCCAAAAACAACATAGAATATGATGCCACTATCAACCTGACGGACCCTCAAATCAGCGATTATAATCTGGAAGGGTACTCAGAAACATTGGAGCATGACGAAAGCAAGCTTCAAATGAACCAAAGTGCAAAATTGGAAGTACTCCGCAAAGAGATCATGGATCACATAGGGTGCTTAATCACGTAAAAATTATTAGAGATAGGAACTCTATAAACTAAAGAAGGACATCAAACATGCAGAATGATTCAATCAAGACCCAGTCCAACAACAAAGAGCATCCACTTACGCAATACACTTGCCTATTCCTCTTACTCCTGTGTTCCTTTGTCATAACGTTGATCGGTTCGATCTTCCAGTGGCAAGGCTTGTTCATACAGCGTTTGACGCTAGAGGGGTTCTTTTATTTTATCCTGAACTGGCTGCCAGTTTTAGGCTTGATGCTTTTTCTGTTCTTTTTAAGCAATAAGCTGATCCCTTCCATATCCGCAGCCGGGCTATTTTACCTGACGCTTTTCGTCATCAATTTGAACAAGCTTTCCCTACGCAATGAGCCTTTCATGCCTTATGACTTATTGGTGATTTTCGAGTTCGGCGGGATTGCGAAAAGCATGGGTATATTTTTTTATCTGAAGCTGATCGTAGGCTTGGGAGCCTTTATCCTGCTGTCTGTTTTTCTCAGCAAGCGGATAAAAGCTGCTAAGATGAGCTTTAAGTACAGAACCTGCTGTCTGGTGGTAAGCCTTGTGCTTGGGGCGATCTTATACGCCTCCCTTTATTCTGGCTCTAGTGATTACAGGAAAGGTTTCCTCTATTCCTTTCTTTGTGCGCTGAATGAGAAGTCACCGCAAGAGCCATCTATAAGCAAAAAGGCGTTTGAGGAAGCACTAGAACATTTGAAAACAGAAGCCAAACCCGAAGCTAACAGTGCAAATGCCAAAGTCGAGGTCAGTGCCAATGCTGATGCTAAGATCAGTGCAAATGCCGAAGCTGAAATCAGTGCCAAAGCCAAGGAACAGAATACAGCTTCCCCCAATAGCCAAAAATCTCACTTGATCCTGATCATGAGTGAAAGCTTTTCCGAACTTTTTTTGAACCCGGCCTTTGATTTGGAAGGTTTCGAAAATCCGTATTCGAATTATTTAAAAATAAAAGAGGAAGCCATCAGCGGAAATTTATTCGTCCCCCAAACCGGCGGAGGAACTGCGGATACGGAATTTGAGGTACTGACCGGATTGAGCAGCAAATACCTAAGCCCCAATACTTATGGGCAGCTGAAAAAACCTCTGCCTTCCATTATCAGCACCTTGAAGGCCCAAGGCTATTACGCGGAGGCAATCCATCCGGGCTATTCGTGGTTTTATGGTCGGAAGGAAGCTTATCAAACTCTGGGCTTTGAAAAATTCGAGGCCTTAGAAGCCTTTAGCAATAGCGAAAGCAAAGGTGGGTACATTTCGGAAACCGCAACGATTCAAAAGATCCTCAACAATTTTGAGCGGCACATAGATACTTCTGATCAGCCCTATCTTAGTTTTACCGTCACCATACAAAATCATGGCCCCTATGAGGGGAAATACAAAAGCTTTCAAGACGAAGACTTTTTTCGAAGCAAAGTCAAGCTCAGCAAGGCCGAAGAAAACGCGCTCAAAAACTATTATTACGGATTGCTTGACTGCGACAAGGAACTGGGCAAGCTAGTTGCTTATTTTAAAGAGCTGGAGGAGCCAGTAACCTTACTTTACTTTGGGGATCACCTTCCACCCTTAAAAGGAGATTTTTATCAAAAGCTGGAGACTGGCGCAAGTTCGGATTATAAGCCTCTGCGGTACACTGTGCCTTATCTGATCTGGCAAAACAGCACCGCCAAGGAAACTTGCCCTTTGATACCCATTGAGCCGCACCAAGACTTCTCGGCCTTTTACCTGGGCGGAACCTTGCTAGACTTACTGGGCTTAGAGACCTCTGCCTTGATGAACTACACCAATCAGTTAAGATTGAACTATCCACGCCTGCCTTATGATTTTACTTTAATTCAAGAAGAGGATGGGGATAAAATCGGGTTCTTTAGAGATTGGTGTTATTATAGTGTTTATTGAGATGCTTGGCTTTTGACTTGCTTTCTGGGGTTTTTTGATTTTTATGCTTTACTCTTACTTTGCCATTGATCAGCATCAACATTCCACAACTTGTAAAAAAAATTATATAGGTGGTGAATAAGTGTCAAGTTATTTTTCAGGGAAAATGATAAGGCAGCTTCGTTTACGTCGAAAGTTTTGTCAACATCAACTTATGCCCTATGGAGAACATTCTGAAGTTACATTGTCACGCATTGAAAACGAACACCAAAAACCAAGCAAAAAAAATTTAGAATTTTATTTGTCTGAATTAGGCTTTAACAAGGAAACTTATTTTTGCCCTTACCTTGAAAATCAAACATTTGATATGATTTCCATCAGAAATAGGATTATAACGGCTATAGATCATGAGGACATTTTGCTTGTCAAAAAGCTAATAGAAACAATTAAAAGTAGTATTGAATTTAAAAAAGGGATCAATCTCCAATTTGTAAGAAACTGTGAATTAAAAATATCTTTAATAGATAACGATATAACTGAGCAAACGATCAACTCAATAATTGATGCTATACATATCACTTTTCCAGAATTTACAGAAGAAGATTTTTCCAAAGAGATTCTCATTTTTGAAGAACCGAATCTTATATATACTCTTTTCTGTGTTTATGAGGTGCTAGGATTGGTTGATAAAGCAATAGATGGTTTTAGCCAATTGGAAAAAAGCATAGAGGTCTTGCCCTTGGACAACTGTCACAAAGAAAGGATATTGCCAGGGGTTGCCTTAAGCAAAGTTAAACTTTTGATTAAAACAGAGAAATTTGCTCAAGCAATCAATTCAATAGAAACGCAATTAAAACAACTTTAAAGTGGAACAGGGGAAAGGATATCCCAGACTTGCTTTATTATAAAGCGATATGCTTATCAAAAATAGGGTATGAAGCTTTATGTGAAGAAATTTTAAAACAGTCATATCATTGTTATATGATGTTGGGTAAACATTCCAAAGCACATATGACTTTGGAAAATGCTAAGACTGTTTTTGGGGTTGATATTATAAAAGTTGATGTTGGCAAGGACTTTTATTGTTTGACATTGGAAAACATAAAATCTGGTGATGAGAAAATAAGATATTGTAAAAACATAAGTAATTTACTTAAAGAATTTCAAAATATTGCAGGAGTCAAGCAAAATGAGCTTTGTAAGGGCATATGTAACAAGGGTAATTACTCAAAGATTGAAAAGGAGAAGGTTGATACGAATTTTTTCTCGCTTGAAGTATTTATACAAAGGCTTGGACGTAACATTGACCAATATATAGACACATTTCTCTCGGCGGATGAATTCAAAATCAAACAACTCAAACGAGAGATAAATGCGTTGTTGGCATTGAGAAAATCTGATGAGGCGGAGAGTTTATTGAATCAAATAAAAGATGAAAAAATCATGCAAATAAGTGCGAATACTCAATTTCTTAAAAGTTCTTATGCGTCCGTTATGTACAATAAAGAAGGTTATACGGAACAATATTTGCAGTTAGTTATTGAAGCTCTCAAAGTCACTATACCTGATTTTGATGAAATAAATGGTAATGCACTAAACCTGTTGAGTGTGGTATAATCTGTTAAAAACGAAAGTTGGCGACAGATGGCGAAGATAGATGTAAAATGTCCGAATTGTGGAGAAA
>CAZSXS010000062.1:0-22330 GCA_964611385.1 uncultured Defluviitaleaceae bacterium | reverse complement strand
GCATCATTCCTTTTTTGTAGGAAGCTTCACCTCCATCTTGGTTTTTTACGCATCAACAGTACCAGAACCAGCACAGCCCCAAGCAATACCAATATGTTTGGCTCTGAAAGATTCTTTATTGCCTGTGGTTCTTTGTATTCACCGTTTAAGAGCTGTTCTTGTAAGCTAAGAAGTTCTTGCTCCTGTTCTTTTGTTTCGACTACGATGAAGGCAGTGGAGGGCGTTAAGATATGGGCTCGGAAGCTCTTTCGGATGTAGCCTACGGAGGGTTTAAGACCATTGAGCTTGCCCCTTAAGTGCTCCAGACGAAGTAGCAGGGCTTTTTCATATTGGTTCGTAGACGATTCCAAGCTTATAAGATCAACATTTGTAAGCTCTTCATTTGACGCCCCAGCATTCACTGTGCCTTCTCTCGTTTGCCCCACATTCGTCATTCCATCATTCATAGCTGTCAAAATCAGCTGGCTTTGCCCATTCTTTTTCACAGCCATGCCCTGATAAGAGACTGCCTGCCCCAAGATAGCTGTCTTTACGGCAGAAGATTCTGCATTGTCGCTAAAGGCATAAGGCGTCAAGCTAAAATCTTTGTTCAAAGCATAATAGTACTCGGACTCTGGGAATAGCTCTGCCACTGTGTTTTCTGGGAATAAAGCACTGGGCATGTTGTCTGTCACTGTAAGGATCAGCGGAAGCCTTTCTGTTGGGGTATCGCGCAAGGCCATTTTGACAGCCAGATTCAGATTAAAGCCGCCAAGAATTTTTGGCTGGTAGCTGTTCAGCTCATTTAAACCGACTTTGACCGCTTTATAGGATGTAAAGTAAAGATTGGCTTCTCTGATTCCCCTTTCCTTAGTATAGTCCTCCACCTCTTTTTTCAAGGCTTCCACATCCGTTTTCTCTGAGCAGTCAATGATAAAATGGTACAAAGGTTCTCTTTCTAAAGAGGGCAATTTTTTTATGCTTTCAGGGCTAAGCAAAACCAGGCCTGGAAGCTCCAGGGTCTCAAAGCTGTCATCCCCTTTTACCCGAAGACTTTTCCGATCCAGTGTCAAGTCAAAGCTCTGCTTATGAATCAGTTCAAAGCCCGTTTTCCGAAGCTCCTTTCCCTGGAAGGGAAACACCCGCAATTCCAAGGTCTTATCACCCACATACTGCAGCAAGCCCGGATCCAGACGCTTCCGAACGATACTGTTGTAAATAAATACTGCTGCGCGCTGGTCCGTCAGCAAGCCCATCTTCTTTTCATCCTCAACATGGAGGTAATAGTCGCTTACAAAAACACCCTCTGGCAGATCAAACCTAGTTTGGTACTCTTGCATCCATTCTCCTTCGTTCTGTAGCTCCAGGTGTACCCACGATCTGTAGGCCTGAATGTTTTCGTCATAGGCAGTGTCTACGAAAAACTTTGAAAGCTTTACCTCGCCCGTTGGCGCCTCTTGGGTGTTTCGGACATTTTGCTGATACGCATAATTCTCGTCAAAAAACAGCTTTCTTAAGCGCAGAATGTTATCCGTGCTCAGCAACTGATTTTGCAGCACATAGTTTTTATAGAAACTGGACAGAAGAGGAACATTGCCCTTGGGATACCCTGTATCTAAAAAATCCAAGTGCCGGTCGGTGAAGGAATAGCATGAATCAATGATGGTCAAAGAGCGATCCAAGGCTGACAGCTGGATGTCTTTTTCCCCTTCCAGAGCAAGGCCATCTAAGTATTGGACAGCACGATATAGGTTCGGCCTGTCGTTGTAAATCAGCGCAAACCCAGTCACAGGAAGGGCCAAAAGCCCGATGATAAAGGTAAGAATCAATAGGCCGGGTTTAAAGAAGTGCTTGAGCTCCGTAAACTCCTTCCAGAGGATGCGCCCCTGCCAAAAGGTAATCATAAGCGGCGCAAAGGCGTAAATTCCAATCAATATAATTAAAGCAATGATCCCGATGGGAATGACAGGTAGGAAAACCACGAAGAAATAAAGGATAAAGGTATAACCTATTGAGCGAAGAAAGAACAGGAGCAAACGAAGCCTGTGATCCTTAAGGGACGGCACCAGTAACAGTCCCCCGTTCAAGAGGGCGAGCAGATAAAAAGCAGGGGAGGAAAAATCCCCAAACAATCCTCCTGAGTTGCTTAAGCCTATTAGGTTTGCATTAATGACCAGACCTGTAACGGGCAGAAACAAACCCAGAACGAAGGTAATAAAGTAGTAGCGCTTAGGGTTTTCTTCGGCTACAATGGTGATGGTTTTTTTTCGCACCAGGACAAGCACAATGCACATGAGTAGATAAAGAATGGCATAAATGCCAGAAATAAAGATAATCAGAAACAGACTGCCCATATTGGCAAAGCTCACCAGATTAAACAAAATATACACCGTAAAGGGTACCAAGAAGATACAGAGCACATAAGACAGGGCACTTTGCTTTTCGGAATAGGGTGTTTCCTTGGCAAAGCCACAGGCATAGTAAAGCCCGGGCACCGAGGCCACGATGGCGAAAACTTGCAGCAGGCCGTTACTGTATTCCAGTGTCGGGTAAAAAACAAAAAGAACCACGAAAAGTGAGAGCACAGAGTAGACAGTTAAACAAAGGTAGTCCTTTCGGTTTGGCGCTTCACGATTTTTGCCAAAGGCTTTGGTGTAAGCAAAGCCCCCAAAGGACAGGAGAAACATGTAAATCCAGAGAGCAAAGTGCATGGAACCGTATTGCATGGAATCTTGCAAGAAGAGAGTCATTAAAAAAACATAAGATACAAAGGGAACTAAGGATACATAGAACCAACTAAACGCTTTCTTCATGGGTACCTCCAGAAATAAAAATTTTTCTGAGCAAAGCATAAGCAGAAGTCAATACGCACAAATACAGAGCTATGCCAAGGGAAGCATGAATCATGTTGAATTTTTCTTGCAGGGCAAAAGGCACAGAACCTAGGATGCGCAGAGCATTGACCACAAAGCCCACAAGCACGGAGCCAAGCAAACAAGCCAGGATCCAAAGCACCTGTGTCCCGCCCCGCAGATACCTGATGAAAGGTATGCAGGTCAGGGCAAAAAACAGAGCCGTAAAGTTGAGCCCCAGGCAATCCCGGCCCAGTATGTAGCGGCTGTATATTTCCTGGTATCCCACGCCTTCAATATACACATGGCTGTGGTTAAAGAAGGCTTCTGTCAGCAGGCTATACGGTTTCAAAAGCACCCGCAGCGCTGCCCCAGGCAGGTTGGTTCCAAAATACAGTAGCAAGACAAAGATTAGCGCTAATAAAAAATAATACAAGTAGACTTTCAACTTCAACCTGGCATTCCTCCTTAAAACTGGCATATGTCAGTACAACCTAATGGTTTGTTTCTAGTGTAGTTTGTATTTGATTTGAATTATACCATTCATAAGGGGCTTGCCGCTACTTTTTTTTCATGACTAAGCACTGTTTTCGAAATCCATCTTTTGTGAAGTGACACAGATAACTGATGAGTAAATAAAAATATTGATAAGCAATAGCCCATATGGTATGATCATATGCAATTTGTGCTGCTGATTTAAGCGCCATCAAGCTAAAAAAATTGATTTCAAAATTTAAAGGAGGATTGCAAGTGAGCAAAAAAAGATTACACGTAATTCCAAGCATTGTACTAGCTTTGGTAATGGTATTAACACAGTTACCAATAGGAGTCGTTCCATTGTACGCTGCAAGTCATACCACCCTTAGTAGCGACACGACCCTATCTGACGGTGATACAATTTCTGGAACCATCAGTAATTGTACCATCACAATTCCTGCCAATTCTACTGTAACAGTTACCGGCAAAATTACAATTTCGGGAACGGTTACGATCAAGGGTAACGGAAAATTGTTAAGGAGCGGTAGCTTTACAAATGACGCGCTAATCTCTGTACCCTCAGGTGCAACACTGAACTTGGGGGCAACCGGTGAAACCAGCGGCGTAACTGTGGATGGTAACGACACTACCATTTCTGTCAACGGCGCTGGCTTTTACCTTGCAGGTACCTTAAATCTCTACGCTGGTACGCTTATTGAAAAGCATAAGGGCGCAGGATTAGGCGCAGGCAAAGTGGGTGGTGGAGCGATTTTTATCGCATCCGAGGGCATCCTAAACATGTTTGACGGCACCATTCAAAACAATCACTACACAAGCACAGAGGCAGGCCAAGGCGGTGGTGCTGTGGCATCAATAGGAACCTTTAACTTAATCGGCGGTTTGATTAAAGGAAATTATTCCGGCACAAACGGCGGCGGTGTATTCATTACAAGCAATAGCGATCCTACAAAAGTGTCAGCTATGAATATGACCGGCGGCAATATCATAGGAAATACAGCTAGGCGTTGGGGTGGCGGATTAGAAGTACTTAGCAGTGATTCAGCAGCTTTGCCGGTACAGGTTACCCTTACTGGTGGTTCAATTGCAGGAAACCTTTCAAATTTCAATAATACTTCAGAAAATTGTAAAGGCGGCGGTATTGAAACTGACATAAAGAATGTGGCTACTGGTAGCTTTTTTAAGATCGGCGGCAATATAAAAGTCACGGGGAACAATCGCTGGTTAAGCAGTGGTTATACGCAAGATAATGTATATATGTATCCAAACATATCAATGTCAAAACCGACTTTGATCAGCAACTTTACCGGTAGTGTTGGCATTTATCCAGACTCCAATCAAAATGCTGGTAGTATTTTCGGAACAATCGAAAACAATGCCACTGGCGCATTAAACTTTTTCTATGATAATAAATCACTAGTGGGCTCCGCTTCTGGTACTGACCTTGTGTGGGTAGCCAGTACCAGTACAGTCACCGCTGTAACGGTTGTTGAAAACAATGGAACATATCCCTCTACAATTACAGGAACCGGTTCCCCTACCGTCACATACCAATGGTATGTCAGTGACACAAACTCGGTGTCAGGCGGCCTGCCTGTACCTAATGCAACAAGCAGTACCTATACACCCATGCCAGCTGACACAGGTAAATACATCTATGTTATTGTTGACGGATGTTCTGGAACCACGGGTCGAGCAATCTCTGTACCAATACTAATACCAGTACCAGTACCCATTACAATCACTACCACAAGTCTACCAAATGGAACAACGGGGCTTGCTTACAACCAAACACTTGCTGCAACCGGCGACACACCTATAACGTGGAGTATTGACAGCGGCTCATTACCGGGAGGGCTTAGTTTAAACGCGAGCACAGGAGAAGTCAGCGGTACCCCTACAACGCCTGGAACATCAAATTTTACAGTAAAGGCCTCTAACGGTATAAGCCCCAACGCAAGCAAAAGCTTTACCATTGTTGTCGGTAGTCCTTTCATCTATAGCATCTCGGCAACGCCTGCAACTTTAAATCTGGGTAGCTTGCTTGTTGGGTATACATCCTCATCAGCATTAACGGTTACAGTCACAAATACTGGTAATGATAGCGTAAGCCTGAACCAGCCAACAAGCTTAAATTACATAATCGGAACATTGACCACAAATACCTTAACTGCCGGAGGAACAGCAAGCTTTACGGTTCAACCCATGGCCGGGCTTAGTGTCGGCACCTATGATGAAGTGATCACAATCAATGGCAGTAATAATGTGACTACAACTGTAGGAGCCTTGTTTTCTGTAACCATTCCGGCCAATGCTCCCACAATTACCACAACCACATTGGCCCAAGGTACTGTTGGTACTGTGTACGATCAAACCATTTTAGCCACAGGTACTTCTCCCATAGTCTGGAGTGTCACAGCTGGTTCACTTCCACCAGGGCTGAACCTAAACTCAAATACAGGTGTAATCAGCGGAACACCCACCACTTCTGGAACCTTCAACTTTACAGTTATGGCCAGTAACAACATAAGCCCAGATGATACAAAGGATTTCAGTATTATTGTAAATGCACCGCCTACCTATACGCTAAGCTTTTATGCTAATGGAGGAAGCGGTACAATGGCACCTCAAAGCTTCGCGCAAGGCATTGAACAAAACATTGAAGATAATACCTTTTATCGTCTGAGTTATAGCTTCACTGGCTGGAACACAGAACCAAATGGTACAGGAGTAAGTTACCATAACGGTCAGAGCCTAAGACTGACTGCAGACTTGAGCTTATATGCACAATGGACCAATGGGCCAGAAACACCGACTCCGACTCCCAGTCCAGCACCAACACCGACTGTAACTCCAGCTCCAACCTTGACTCCAACGCCAACTTTAACTCCAGCTCCAACTGTAACTCCAGCTCCAACCTTGACTCCAACGCCAACGCCTTACCAAACCATCGCTCCAAGCCCTGATCCAACTTCTGCTCCGACCCCTGCTGCAATAGTTACATCGACTCCCGTTCCGACTCCAGGCTATTTGATCGAAGTGGCAAATTCAAAGGAAACGATAAAGCAGAATGTAAGAATCAATGTTGAAGTGTTAAATGAAGGTGAAAACAGAAAAGACTCTCCCGCAGTTTCTGTTACGATTAAGGATCAGGCTGTAAGCGTAGGCATTCCCCAGACCGTCATAATGGATGCAATCAAGACCGCAGAGAAAATATCAAAAAATACGGGGGAAAAAACAACCGTTAAAATTGACTTAACAACCAAGGATAACTTCAAGTCAATCGAAGCAGTCTTACCAAAAGATGTCATGTTAGAGCTTGATAAGAAAGTAGACGTTTTTGTAATTCAAACAAAGTATGGTTCCTTAAGCCTTAATGATAAGGCTTTGAATACGGTAGTAAACAGCGCAAGCTCCGACATTAAAATCAGTACTATCGTAGTTGACTCAAGCACCTTACCAAAAGAGGCACAGGCAGCTATAGGGAATAGACCCATATATGATTTTGTCATTAAAAGCAATAACAAGATTATCTCCGATTTTGGTGGCGGAAGAGCAACAATAAGCCTACACTACACACCCACAAATAGCAAAAAGGCTCCCGGAATCATTATTTACCATGTTAATGCAAAGGGCGGCTTGGAAATCATCAAATACAGTAACTATAATGATAAGGAAAAAATGGTCTCCTTTGTTACCTCTCATTTCTCAAAGTATGCAGTGGCTAGCAAGACAATACCTTATGAGGATCTACTCAATGATTGGTATGCTGCTGCAGTTGAATTTGTAAGTGCCAGAGATCTTTTTAGTGGTGTCGGTAACAATCGCTTCGACCCAAAAGGTACAATGACTAAAGCTATGTTTGTTTCAGTGATAGCAAGACTTGATGATGCATTTGTAAAGATTTACAGAAACACGGCTTTTACCGATGTAGATCTCAATGCATGGTATGGTCAGAATATAGCTTGGGCAGAAAACAAGAAGCTCATTAGTGGCAAAGATGACTTATTTAATCCGAACGATGCCATTACCCGTGAAGAAATGGCGGTCATTCTTGCAAAGTATTTGGAATACAAGGATATTGAACTGCCTGTCGTAAATGAGGTGCCGTTCATTGATATGGATGCTGTAAGCTATGAGGCCAAGACAGCAGTAGCGGATATGAAAAAATATGGATTAATTGCTGGAATAGGTGGTAATCTATATGCTCCGAAGCAAGACGCTACAAGAGAGCAAGTGGCTTATATATTCATGAATTTGATTCAAACTATACTCAAATAAGTAAAGTGAAAGGAGACTGTACCAAATTTTGTGCTAATGAAACTCAAGAAGGCAAGAAAAACTGGCTTAAGGTACCCTTCCACAAGAAGATTTATTCGGGAAAGCACCGCATAAATCCTCTTGTCTTCGGGTCAGGAAACGGTGTTTTTGTTCTGCAGACATCTCCACTCCATAAAGCTCTTTGATTTGGCTGGTTATATCTCTCGTTGACATGCCTGCTGCATAAAGCCAGATGATTTTATCTTCAAGTCCCTCAATACTGCGGCAATGTTTTGGTATGAGTTTAGGCTCGAATTCGCCGTTACGATCACGCTGTACAGATATTTTGACATCACCAAACTCACTCTTAACCGTCTTCTTGGAATGGTCGTTGCATCGATTCGCTACTTCGCTTTTCTCATATCGTTCATATCCAAGCTGTTCATCCAGTTCTGCTTCCAAAGCTTCTTCTAATACATCCTTAAACATATTTTTTTAGCATCTATGATTTCTTTTGTACTGCTGAACCCTTCCTCTTTTACGAGCTGACGAATAAGATCCCTTCGACATTAAAAAATCTCCTATCAGCCTTTGAATGTTCTACCTTCCATTCTCGCCTTCTTGGAGATTTTTTATCCTATTAGCATAAATTTAGTTACAGAACCAGTGAAAGCGAGTGCCATCGTTCGGCACTCGCTTTTTGATTTAATATCAGCCTGAAATTTGTGGCTTTAACCTTCCATCTTTGATCGCTGAGTCTATCTGATTTATCTTTGATTTGTATTCGCATGCTATACTTAGCTCATCTAGCGTATAAGCGCTTAGGCAGCATTGGCTTGACAAGGGATAGTGCTTGGGCTACTATGGACAAAGCAATAACAAGAAACAGCATCACAAATTCACAGAAACTATTATAGAAAGGTCTGTACGCTTATGGAAAAACTACCAAAGTCTCATTGCAACCTACAATTTAAAAAAACCGTGGCCCGCTGGGATGAGGCCATTCCTTTAGGAAACGGGCTTTCTGGGGCGCTGCTCTGGGGCCCGTCAAATGGCTTCCGGGTGAGCTTAGACCGGGGCGACATCTGGGATACGACACCCTATGAGGGCATTCAGTCGGAGGAATTTACATACCCCAACATGGTACGATTGGCCAAAGCCGGAGATATCAAAAGCATACGTCGTATCTTCGATGCCCCCTACAATCAACCCCTCCCTTCCAAACTTCCAGCCGGTAAGCTAGTGTTTGACTTTGGTTTCGAGGAAAACGTGGAATCCCTCTTGGAGCTTTCCACCGCCACCGCTCGTATCAAGATCGGAGAGCTTTCTCTTTCGGCATTTCTGCACGCCACAAAACGTTATGGCCTGATCCAAATCAACTGCCCCCTGTCTGCCTTTACGGTTTCTATACTCAACCCTGAGTATTCAGTCAGTGATGGCAGTAACGCACAGAAAGAAAGCAAAGGCGACAGTCTGAATACCGATGATCTTAAGGTCTTGACCTATCCGGCACCCAAGATCGTTTCGGAGGAAAGCACCCGTTACTTCGTACAGACCATAGGAAACGGTCTGTCTTACGGTATCTTTTTGAAAATGCGGGAGGTAGATGGACACTCCCTGCTTGCTTTCTATGTCGGTACTTCGCTGGACGGTGCGGATTGGGAGGATGAGGCGCTAGCGTTACTGGAGCAAGCCTTGGATACCGGCTATGCGGAGGCTCTTGCGTCCCACAAAGCTTGGTGGGCAGCCTATTGGAATAAGAGCAGCCTGTCCCTACCAGATCCGCTTTTCGAAAAGCATTGGTACCTTGCCAACTATTTACTGGCTTCCTGTTCCCGGAAAGGTTGTTATCCCATGCCCCTGCAAGGGGTCTGGACAGCGGATGACGGCAAGTTGCCACCCTGGAAGGGAGACTACCACCACGACCTAAACACGCAGCTGTGCTACTACAGTTACTTGAAGGCTAATCATATGGAGGAAGGGGAAAGCTTTATCGATTTCCTCTGGGATCTGGCCGATACTGCCCGTGCCTTTGCCAAAAGCTTCTATAAAACCGATGGCTTATGCCTGCCCTCTGTTATGACCATAGACGGGAATCCGCTAGGGGGTTGGGGTATGTACTCTCTCTCTCCCACCAACCAGCTTTGGCTTTGCCAAGCCTTTGAGCGGCATTACCGCTTCAGCGGGGACAAAGCCTTTCTTAAGGAAAAAGCCTATCCATATCTTAGCGAAACGGCAGCCATGATTCTTGGTCTGTTGGAAGAAAGAGACGGGCTGCTCTACTTGCCAATTTCCAGCTCTCCTGAGATCCACAATGATGCCCTAGAAAGTTTCTTGACCCCTAACAGCAATTACGACTTATCGCTGATGCAGTATCTCTTTACCGCACTGGAAAACCTGGCGCTTGAACTCTCCCTACCCGAAGAAGCCGAAAAATGGAAGGGGATTCTAAAAAAGCTCCCAACCCTCGCTGTGAACAAACGCAATGTGCTAATGCTCTCCCCCGACGAAAGCCTCAATGAATCTCACCGGCATCTGGCACACCTGATGGCTATCCATCCGTTGCGGCTGATTCCCTACCAGGGTGAAGCCAACCGCAAGCTGATTGACGCATCCATACACAATCTTGAGTTGTTGGGCACCGGCCTTTGGGTGGGGTACACCTTCCCCTGGATGGCTGAGTTATTCGCCATTCAAGGAAACGGAAATGGGGCGGCCTATCAGTTGCGGGTCTTCTATGAAAACACCTGCTCCCAAAACGGCTTCCATCTCAACGGTGACTATAAGAACAGAGGCGTTTCTCAATTTCACTACCGTCCTTTTACCCTGGAAGGCAACTTTTGTGCAGCCGACGCTTTGCAGGAAATGCTTTTGCATAGCGAAAATGGCTATCTAAAGCTATTCCCAGCCATACCAGAAGAATGGTCGGAGCAAGAATTGTCCTTTACGGATTTCCGAGCTGAAAAAGGCTTGCTGGTCTCAGCTTCCTTACTGAACGGCAAGCTCAGTACTCTGGAACTCAAACCAGAAATGGACTGCGAAATTACTCTGATCTATCCAGGCCTAGAGCAAGCGCTTTCTATGAAACTTAATAGAGGAAAGATTTACACGCTTAGTGATGTAAATTAATTTGCCACCCCACGGTTTTAGAATACACAAAAAGAGTCTGTAGAATCCAGCAATGAGGATTCTACAGACTCTTTTTGTGTATTTCTGCTTAAATGACAATCTCGCCGCTAGGGGATGGAATTACAGCATTGATACGATCAATGCCTTTGTATGATTGAACTGTGTACTTCGAAAAGCCGGGTTCATCCGGCCGTATCCCCAGAATATAGCGGCCCAAGAAATAAACAGGGACAGCAGACCAGCCATGACAAAGGCTTCCCGCCTTATCAAAGTCATCTCCCCCCAGCTTTGTTTCCCAGAACGAAGTTGCGCCGTTATAGAGCATATGCCCCCAGCGGTCCAAAATGATCTCAAGGATATGCTGTGCATATTTGTCAGGTTCTGCCATCAGCGCATCAATATAGAAAATAAAGCTGGATAAGGTCATGGGTGTCCAACCGTTGGTATCAGAAGCCAATCGTTCACGCAGCTTGACCGCAGTTTCCTGCGGGGCAGCTCCGCACCACAGCGCCAGAGCCTGGGTAAGCTCCGCAATGGGGGCATCGACTGAGCTATCAGCTGTGGTTTTGTAAGCCTGGCGCTTTTCATCCCAGAACTTCAAATGGAATTGTTGTAGCATCTTTTCTCTTGCCGCTGTGTACTTCTCAACCAGAGCTTCCTGCCTAAAAAGCTTACACAGATATGCACCATTTTCCAACGCTTTCGCAACGAGTGCGTTCAGTGGCGCTTCGATCTCTCCACCCTTGCGCCCATCACCGAATAAATCCGTTTCCCAGTCGTAGTAATTCCAATAAGCCTGCCCCTGGGGATTTGGAAGCAAGCCGCCTTGCAGATTTGAGATCGTCTTGTCCAAAATGGAAACGACAGCAGGCAGCATCTCTTTAACCGCTTCTATTTCGCCGCCATAGAGTGCCAGCTCCTGTACAGCTGTAATCCAGGCAAAGGTGAAAGAAGGGATGGTCCGAAAGAATTTACAGGGGGCGCATAGTTCCAGGTAGCCGTCCTCCCGAAGAGATAGCCCCAGCAAACGAAAGGCAGCCGCCGGAAATTGAGATTCACCAAAGGCATAGTAACCCGCAAGAGCCTGGTTGCGGGAGTCCATAGCATAGAGGGCCTGTTCCCTCCAGGGCGTGTCTTCATAGTGTTCATGCATACAAAGATGTAAGGTCCTTACCCCCACATCCCAAATTTTAGTCAAAAGGCTGTCATTGCAATAAAATTTAGCCGTATGCTTGACTGAGTAGGTAACCGGCAACAGTGTGGCTCGTTTTAGAGTAAAATGCTTAAATGGATTCCGCACGTGTAGCTGTAGATAGCGTCCAGCGATCCTACGATAATAATGAGTAAAACTCTGAGGGCCTTCCTTGCATATGTAACGAAAGCCAAAGTGCCTACTACCTACATAGGAACGAACCCGAAGATCCTCCAAATGTTCGCCGTATCCAATGTCAATGACAGTACCTTCAGCAGCATTCAACTCCAGCACAGGGAAGCCTGCTTCTTCTCGTCCCAAGTCAATCAAAAAATAAATGCCACCGTTTTCCGGTGCTGCCTCAATCGCCTCCGGCTTAAGGCTGATTTCGCAGACACCATCCAAAATTGGGTTTTCATAAGCTAAGGTATAGCGGCTGCTTGCAGCGCCGGAAAGTTCCCAGAGGCTATTGTTCCTTGGGGATAAAAAGTCGGAGTAGACCGCCTCCGCTGGTGTTTTTTTCAAAGCGTCATCAAGGGAAAGAAAATAACCTTGTGCGATCAATTTTGAATGTAGGGCAGCGTCCACCTTAAGCCTTTCAATAGGCCTAGGATGGAACACTTCCTCATTAGGCTCTACCACAATAGAGGGCAAGGGTTCCGGTGGAACAAAGGAAGCATTGTACCAAAACGTGAAAGAAAGCTGAGGGGACACCCGTTCCATTTCCCCCGAACGGTATCCTGTTAAGGTACAGAGGGTATGGGAGCCGCTTTGGAGAATCAAGTCACCAGACTCCAGATAGTAACTAAGGCGAGCTTTTGTGTAAATATTTTGGAAACTGTTCTCCCCCTGAGAATAGGCCACGATGGCCAGTGTATTGCTTCCCTGCTTGAAGTATGGTGCCAGTTCAATGAGGTCATAGCTTTTTATACCGGGCATATCGTCATATTGATTACAGCCTGCGAAAGTACCGTTCACAAAAACAGCGTACTCATCACTAGCGCTTATACGTAAACCTGCACTGGGGGGTATGCTGTCTAAGAAAAAATCTTCACTGAAGAGGATATAGCAATTGAGCTCGCTTCCGCTTACTTGTTCTGGGCACCAAATCCAGATAGGCGCTTTGTCATACATTGTATCACTCCTAAATTTACTAAAATGGGTTCTTTCTGTGTTTATGTGGGGTTGTGTTTCATCTGCCATGGGGCTTGAAGATTGCATGACCTATTTTTCATTGTCAGCTTACATGTTTTTGCCTTATTATAACTTATCATACATCAGCCATTTTACCTTGTCAACAACTGGAAACAGCAGTCAAAAAGCCAAACATCAGGACTTACTGCACACCTGATGGATGCTTCACTTGTATTGCCACTTGTACCTTCACTTGCCATACTAGTCCGAAGTTCAATCGCAGAAAATCACAGATAAAATCTAACAATACCCTTAGCACACATCATTGTATTATACCTACCTTTGTATTATAATGCAGCCAAAACAAAGCTTCATCCCTCCCTGTGTCCTGCCAAAGCTGAAATCATAGCCTGATACACTGACATGAAGCGAATTGGAGGAAAAGAATGGTAATCTGGACAAAGAATCAGCACAAAAACCAATGGGTCTTATTTAAGGATCATTTTACCCTGGAATCAGAGAATAAGCTGAGTGCGCCAGAGGCGCAAATGTCAGTTACAATGAAAATTGCAGTTGAAAGCAAGTATGTCTTGTACGTGAATCAAAAGCTAGCTGTTCTGGATGGCGGTTTAAACCGAGGCCCTGAAAAATCTAAAATGTATTATGACGAAGTAGATATAACAAAATATTGTTGCGAAGGTGAGAATGAAATCCAACTTTTGGCATGGTACTGGGGTAACGGAGGTCGCTGCAATTTTACTTGGCCTGTGGCTGGGCTTAGCTATGAGGTGAAGACCAAGGAGAAAATCTTAGCTGAAAGCAGCGAAAATACTCTATGTGCTCCTCATCCAGCTTATAAGCAAGCGACTGCGCCCTTGCCCAGTTATTTGTATGGAGGGGATAACATCAGCTACGATGCAAGGGAAAATGACTTTCAATGGGAAAATGCAAAAGAAGTAAAGGAAGGCTTAGGTGAAGCTGAGGCTCGTCCCATTCCGTTGTTTAAGTTTGGTGCAATCACTTCCTATAATAAGCTCTTCATTGCGGGGAATACCTATACCGCAAAGTTGCCCTATGCCGCCCATGTCTCCCCCTATCTTAAGGTCAAGGCAGCAGCTGGCAAGGTCATTGACATTCGCACAGACCGCTATACCGTCAACGGAGGCCCCGGTGACCATCACCATTCCTATAATTCCCAACGGGTGGAATATACAACAAAAGAAGGAGAGCAAGAATTTCTTGCCCATACCTGGTATTTTGGTGAGGAAGTCCTCTATACCATCCCTGATGGAGTGGAAGTCCTTGCCCTTGGTTACATAGAAAGCGGTTATGATTGTGAAATCGTAGGGGACTTCAGCGGCTTTAACGAAAAGGAAAAAAAGCTCATCGACAAGTGTATAAGAACCCTGCTCGTCTGTATGCGAGACAATTTCATGGATTGCCCTGATCGGGAGCGGGGTCAATGGATCGGAGATGTCAGCGTGCAGCTGCCTCAGGTTTTCCATGTGCTGTCGGCCAGTGCTTCTCTTCTGGTCAAAAAGGCAATCTATGACTTCATTCGCATGAGAAAAGGTGATATCCTTCAAGGCAATATCCCCGGCAATCATTCGGGTGAGCTTCCTCCTCAATCGCTGCACGCCATCAGTGAATTCGGGATGATAGCCAATTATTATAAGCAGACCAAAGATAAAGCGCTTTTGGAGTTTTCTTTTGAGCCTGTGCTTAAGTACCTAAAACTTTGGGACATGGGCCAAGATGGACTTGTGGTTTCAAGAACGGGCGACTGGAAATGGTTCGATCATAAACAGTATGTTGACGAGGCTGTACTTGAAAACGCTTGGTACTACTCAGCGCTCAAACAAGCCGCAGCCATGGCGGAAATCCTAGACCATGACGTTCCTTGGATCAAGGAAAGAATGAACTCCATTGAAAGCAACTTCAACAGAGCCTTTCTGAAAGAAGTGGGGTATTGCAGTGCGGACTTCCTGGACGACAGAGCCAATGCAATGGCAGTCTTAAGCGGCTTGGCCCCTGCCTCCAGTTATGAGACGATCAAAAAAGTTTTGACCACAGAAATGCACGCAACACCCTATATGGAGTATTATGTCCTCAAGGCCTTATGCGAAATGGGCTATAAACAAGAGGCCTACGAACGGATGTTCAAGCGGTATCAACCCCTTATTGACAATGAAAACTCAACCCTCTGGGAAGACTTTGAGATCCTGGGCACAAAAAATCATGCCTGGAGCGGCGGGCCTTTGAGCATACTTTTCGATTATTTTAGGAACTAAAAACGGCCTGTAAAAGCTTTCGCTTTTACAGGCCGTTTTCGCGTATCGGATGGGTTCTTTTTAAAACCGTTGGGGGAGGAAGGGATGTTCTTCAACTAAATATACCCCTAGTTCCTCAGCACAAACACCCCAAGGGTGAAGCTAAGGATGTCATTAGCACAATGTTGGCAGCCAAGGAACGATCGTTCCCCATGCCATCCGCCATAACAAAGCTAGAGACAGTGGTGGGGGTGGAATACATGACAAACAGAACCACCAGAGACTTGCCCCGAAGCCCGATAAGAATAGCCAAAGGAGAAATAAACACAGGCAAAACCACGTTCACGCTAAAGAGAAAGTTACTGAACAAATCACCAGTCATGAATGCATCCCTCTTAATTCGTTTTTAAGCAAGCATTATCTTCTTAAAAAGTCCTAAAATATTTTTACTTACCCTATTGACCTTCCTCTAATGGAAAGGTTTATACTGATAATGAAAGGGGGATCAGGAATGAAAATCAGCGAATTCGCGAAAGAAAACGGCGTAACAGCCAAAATGCTGAGGCATTATGATGAGATTGGTCTGCTGAAGCCGGACTCAGTAGATCAAAGTGGTTACAGAATCTATTCAAGGCACCAAAGTACTTTTTTGAAATGGATTTTAATTTTAAAGAATTTAAACTTCTCCTTGGCGGAGATTAAATCGCTCTTAACTACCCCTGTCAAATCCGAAGGCTTCATTTGGGAGCTGACACAAAAGAGCAATACCATTGCCCAGGATTTGAATGAATCCACTCAAAAAAAGCTTCAAATTGGAAAATTAATTAAAATCATTGAGAAAGAAGGGTTTCATGTGAATCAAGAGATCGACTTGTTAAAGATTGACGAGGATAAGGTCATGGAGGTTATGAAAAACATGCCGAATATGGGTCTTTTCCTGGAATCAGCTCTCCGTATTTTCTCAGAAGCAACAGAGAACGAAACCATTTGTGTTTTGCGTACCGACCTTTGGCATTTTAAGCAAATTAATGATGAATATGGATTCTCGGTTGGAGATAAAGTCATCGTTGAGGTCTATGAGCGCTTTGCCAATACATTCGAAACTCTACCAATAGCACTGGGAAGGGCACACGGTGATGAATTTATTTTGCTAGCAAGGGTCGATGAGGAAACCATCAAAACCCTTGCCGCACAGTATGTTCAAAGCTTCAGCAGGGATTTTTCTGCCATTGGCTGTATTCGTGAAGTCGGCTGCTATGTAGGCGTTGCCTTTGAGAAAAAGAAAAATATAGTAGATTTTCGACAAATGATAGACAACACTCATCAACTCATTGAAAAAGCAAGACAGCAAGGTAAAAACAGCATCATCTGTGAACGAAATCCCAGTTAAGCTTTATATACTCAGTCTCTATACCATTTTCTAAGCAACTCATTGTGGATCAAAAATTCACATCCGAAGTTATCCACAAAAATTCGAGTTATCCACAAGGTTATCCACATTATAAACATAGACTCTTAAAAGGGTCTGATGATTTTTGGTGGATAATGTGGATTAATAAATGTGGATTTCAAAAAGTATATGACCGTTTTAGGATAATTGTAGCAAAAATTTATATAAGTATAACTTTATCCTATCTTGAAGTAAGTTTTTTTACTCAAAATACATGTACTCCATAAACAGTCGGTTAAATTCCTTGTTGGTGGATAAGTTGATTTCCTCTGCGTGCCGGGAGAGACGATTACATTCGTCCCCGGCTTTTTTGTTTTTCAAATATCGTACACAACCACCCAAGGCAGCGTTGCCTAGTAAATGCACCTTAGGGACCAGTTCCTTTGGAAGTAGGCCTATGCTTGCAGCACTGTTCAGGTTCATATGCATACCAAAGCCGCCTGCCAGATAAACTACGCCGCAGTCCTCATAGCGCACACCCGCCTCCTTTAACATCACTTCCATTCCAGCCCGGATTGCAGCCTTTGCTAGCTGAAGCTCCCGGATATCCTTCTGCGTAAAGCAGATGTTATCCGTCAAGGAAAAGTCTTCGTCACAGACACCCGTTTCGTCGATAAGTTCATGATCCACCAGGCAAGCCACCAGATCCATCACTCCGGAGCCGCATATCCCTACAGGGGGCAGTTGGTTAATGGTTTCAAAGTGAAAGCCCTGTTCTTTACTATAAGAAACCTTACTAATGGCTCCAGGTACGCTACCTGTGCCAGCGGAAATATTGCCACCCTCAAAGGCAGGACCAGCAGCGGTGGAGGTGCAGATCAGCCTTCCTTGGTGCCAAAGGGCCATTTCACCATTCGTTCCGATGTCAATGAACAGAAAAGTTTCCTTTTCCGCTTTTTTGCATAACAGTAAACCAGCCGTGATATCGCTACCCACGTAAGCAGACACACCTGGTAAAATACTAATCTTACAATCTGGCGAAAATGAATTTGACCCTTGAACGCCAAAAATTTCGGAGAAGTAGCAATCAAAAGCAGAAGTCAAGGTCGGTGTAAAAGGTGTATGGCCTAATGCCTGGCAAGGGATTCCCAAAAACAAATGAATCATGGTGGTATTTCCAGCCAAGGCGACCTTGACAACCTGACTGGGCGAAATCCCTGCATTTTCACATAGTGCTAGCAAGCCCTGATAGAGATCGCTTACAATGCTTTCTTGCAGTTCCTTCAACTTGCTTTCCGATGCAAGGATACGGGAAATGACGTCAGCTCCAAATTTTCTTTGATGATTAATAGAGGAACCGTTGGCTAAGGTTTGCGTTGCTTTTGAATCTGAGTCGCTTTTGGAGTCTAAGTTGCTTTTCAGTTCCGCGCTGCTTTTCAAATCCACAAGCTCAAAACCTAGAGTAGTGGTTCCGATGTCCACAGCGATTCCATAAAAATTCGGCTCATGGTCATATACTCTAAGGCAGGAAGCTGAATCAAAGAGTAAATAACCATCCAAGCCCTTATCATTGATTTCTGCAAGCTTTTTATAGTGAGAGAGGCTGAGGGTTACCCCAGACTCCAAGTCCTGTATAAAGCTTGAGTAGCTCCTAAGCTGCTTTGGAATCCGCACCAGGCGTAGGGCGGACTCGTAAGATTCATCATCCTCTGAGTTGTAAGCTGTCAGAACGGCAAATTCTTTGTCCTTGTTTTCGAACTCCACGCTCACTTCTTCTGTTGGATAGGCCATGCATGCCAGTCTGTAGCCTTCCTTCAACTCAGCCTCTGAGAAAAAGGCCTGGTCTTCCGTGGTAATTGCTGTTGCTGGGTTAATCTTTACGGCACATTTTCCGCAGGTTCCCTGCCCTCCACAAAAGGCGGGCATAAAGTAACCCTTATCTAGTAGGCAATCCAGTACACTTTTGCCTTTGGGTAAAAGGGAAATTTTCATAAATACTCCATCCGCGGCTATACTCAGTCTCTAAAACAGTTTCTAAGCCGCCTATATTCAGCCATGATAAATCTATTGTTTTGTGTGGCGGCTTTGCAGAGCTAAACGGTACTGAGTATGGCCGCTTTTTTACACTCATTTAACTTATTATTTTGTTTACATTCATTTACTCTTCGTTTATATTCAGAATAAAAGACCCCGACTTAACCGGGTTTAACATATAGCCCTCGGTATAGCTTAAAAATTCAAGCTTTTCAACAATTTCAATCTGATGAGTAGGATCCAGGTTTTTAAAGGGGATTAGAGGCTCTTGAAACAGCAATGCTGTATGTGCAGACTCTTGATGCTCGGAGAGTACTGCACAGATTTTACCCTTGACTTCCTGCAAAACAAGCTTGTAAAGCGAATACAAGTACTGGTCCGCCATACGATCCAAAATCATGCCCTCCAAATACTCCCCCATGTCAAAGCAACGAGTGATCTGCTTGGATACTTCCTCGCCTAGAGTGTAGATGGCGTAGGCCCTCCCATCGCAAAGGGTCATCTTTGCTTGGGGACAGATCAGTTGGTAAAAAAGGGCCTCGCAGTCTGTATATTGATCACAAACCTCATCATACACGGGACTGTCCTCCCGGCAGTCCAGGAGGTGAAAAATCATCCCTTTGTTTAAAGAGATGGCAGATTTCTCCAGTTGCAGGAAGCTAGGCAGTATCCGTTTTAGCACGAGAAACGTCCCTTCAAATAATTGCTCATGGGTTCCGGGCGGGCGGGTTTTGTGCCAATGCGGATATGTTGCCCTGTTTCGCAACTCTTCGCAAAGCTCGTCATGACTTCCAACACATGCATGGTTACATCTCTGTTAGCTCTGTGCAGCCGCTTCATTTCAATGGCTTTCGCCATATCCGCAAGTCCAAGACCCCTGGAATTCTCCGCATAGCCGAACATCAGCGGCATGTCTTTAAACTCTTTCTCTTCCGCTCTAAATAGGCGTACAGGGCCACCGAAGGTATTGGGATCAGGCACAGACAAGGTTCCCTCTGAACCATAGATTTCAATGCGAGGCACTTCGGCCCTGTAGGCGTCAAAGGTCGTAAAAATACTGCCGATTGCACCTTGCTCAAATTCCATGATTCCGGTGATATAGGTGGGTACATCTACATCAATGACCTTCCCGTTAAAGGGTTCACTGGTAATGGTTCTTTTAGGGAAGGATTTTTTTACAAAACCTGTCGTTTTAACAATGGGCCCCAACAGGTTTACCAGAGCTGTCAGATAATAGGGGCCCATATCCAACATGGGACCGCCACCAAATTTATAATAAAACTCAGGGTCAGGATGCCAAGTTTCATGCCCCCGGCACACCATGAAGGCACTAGCACCCACAGGGGTACCAATGAAGCCGTCGTCAATAAGCTTCCGGCAAGTTTGAATACCGGCACCCAGGAAGGTATCCGGCGCACCTCCGATTTCAACGCCTGCTTCCTTAGCCATTTGAACCAGCTTAATTCCTTCCTCATAGGTAGCACCCAGAGGTTTCTCGGAATAAACATGCTTTCCGGCCTTGATGGCTGCACTCGTGACCTCAAAATGCTCATAAGGACGGGTCAGATTCAAGACAATATCCACTTCCTTGTCCGAGAAAAGTTCATGCATATCTTCATAGAGCTTGGGAATCTGATACTTTTCCACTGCCTTTTCGGCTCTCTCTCGAACCAAATCACAAACACCGATGATTTCAATCTCTTTGAAAACATGGGTGATATTTTCTAAGTAAATTCCACTGATGGCACCAATTCCAACAATACCAATTTTTACCATAATTATCCTCCTTATATAATTGATTCAGACCTTGGGACGGATTCCTTAATACATCTTAGCCTTATTTTCAAAACGTTCTGTTGTCAGTCCCTGAGTTAGAACCACATCTTTACCGGCAGCCGCCCAGAGCATACCCCGTTTCATTAGGATGGCTGCATTGGGGGAATGATCAAATACATCATCATGATGCCCCAGAGAGGTATAAAATACCCGGCCGTTCCCCCAAAACTTTGTCCAGGCCACGGGCATATCTACAGGCTTATTTGAGATGTGGTAATAGCTGACGCAAGGAAAACGAGTAGAAGCCAACACTTCGATTGCCGGGTCAATGTGCAGGTAATAATGCTCGCTGCAAACGAGGAAATCTTCCAGTCCTTCGATGATGGGACTAGAACCCTTGCAAATATTCACCATGTACTCAACGCCGTCGCCGCCGGGGTGACTGACCCATTGACCGCCGGTCATAAACTGCCATTCTGTGTCCTGACGGAAGGAGTCACACATGCCTCCGTGACAGCCTGCAAGACCCACCCCTGAGCCTACAGCCAGAGCAACATTTTGGGAATATTCTCGCTTGATTTCCCCCATGGTCCAACAGGCAACAATCAGGTGCAGCTTCTTTAAGGCCTCTAGGTCTTCAAAACAATCCAAGGTATCGGATATTTGTGTTTCGAAACCTTCTTCCTCCAGCATGGCTGCAAAGCGTTTCGAGGTAAGCTTTGGCTCATGTCCGTCCCAGCCTCCCTGTACAATCAATGCCTTTTTCATCAATAACCTCCATCTGCGGCTTTGCCGCTTATTGTACTTTTATTGCTTTTTCACGGGCAATGATATCACCATTGCTAATTGAATGCAATAGAGTCGTTTTGAGTCGAGCAGCTTTAATTGTCAATAGAATGTTTATGCTGTATAATGCGTACAACAAATAGACATGCTTGACTCGGCTGTTCCCGTTATTACATGTAGCAGAAAGGACTGGTGAAAATGGAAATCTTTAGTCCTGTGTGGATGAAAAAGGATGTTAAAAGAGCTCTGAAAGCAGTAGAAAAAATGGTCAATCAGAAACAACTGGTCAAAGTAGCGTATGAAGCGCCGCTTTTGGCTGTGCGGAAGGCGGCAGTTGAAAAAATAACAGATCCGGCTGTATTGGCAGGCATAGCCCTGCAAGAAGAAAATGAGATTTTGTTGCGTGAAGCAGCAATCAAAAAGATCAGCGATTTGTCTTTGCCTGTGCCTACCGCCCAAAAAGCCAAGCATCAGGAGCTACTACTGGAAGCGATAGAATGCATAAGCGAGCAAACATTACTTGCCAATATCACAAGAAATCTCCGGAACAAGAATCCGATTCCGGAAGTAATCAAGGGGATCAGCGATCAAGCCTTACTGGCTCGTGTGGCCATCAGCCTTTATAACCCCGCTGATAAGCTTACAGGAAATGAGCGGTTCCAACTACTGCTCGAAAGCATAAGCGATCAATCTGCGCTTCGCATTATTGTAAAACACTCTCCCTATGAGGCACTGTGCTTGGAGGCTCTAGAAAGAATCACCGATCCGTTCATTCTTGCAGACATAGCCAAAAGTCGTTCTTACAACGAGAGAATTGTTCATGCGGCGATCAAAAGGATCAGTGACCCCTCTGCTCTTGCCTCCCTGTACAAAAACTCGCAACAAGAGGATCACTACGATACCCTTCCGCCGGAGGTAAGCAATCAAGCCCTTCAAGGATAAGGGTTCTATGCTGAATAAATCAAAAAAGCCATTGGACTTATAAAGTGGAACCATTGTCAAGGACAGCTAAAAAAACCTATGAAACTAAAAG
>CAZSXS010000061.1:0-22933 GCA_964611385.1 uncultured Defluviitaleaceae bacterium | reverse complement strand
GCCATTGTCTTATTTTACCAATTATAGACTCCGTTTTCAAGTGAAAGCACTATATCTTGCGTATTTTTAAATACTTTGCTCTTGTACACGATGTCATATTGCTCGAATGCGTTCCAAAACGAAACTTCGTGTCTCTTACCTTTATGATATGCCGATAACTTCATGATTGGCAGATTGGGAAAATTGTGGCTGTCCACGTCTATAAGTCCTATTCTCATTCAATCCTCCTGCACAGCACAACCCGATACATAGCTCCAGTAAATTTGTTTACACTCAAATCATAATCCACAACCCTATACCCCTTTGGGGCCTTTGGGTTTTTCTTCATACTGATGCGCTTAATCGGCTTTAACTTGATAACCTTTGGCTTCTCCAGCTTCATCGACTGCTTCCATTTCCGCTTGTTCGGTCTATCCCCTAGCTGCTTCGTGTTTTTCAGAAAATAAATAGCCAATCCTTTAAACCCGTGTTCACCCTCCTCTAGTTGGGTGATCATGGTTCTGCCCTTCCCCCATAAGCTTTCAATAACTGCCTTGGGCATTCCTCCTGATATCACTAGATGAAAATGCAGCCCGTTCTTTTTGTCCTTTCCCATCACTACTATGTATCTCAATTCTGATATTCCGTTTTTATTCCGTATGTTCTTTACCCTCCTGATATAGTTATTGAACTCTCGTTCAGCCATTTCTTCCGTTATTGAGTGCTTATTTTTAAATGTCAGGGTCAAGAAAAAATCCTTTTCATCAAAATTACAATGCATTAATCTTGTCAACTTTTTTTCTGCTTGCCTTTCGTTTTTCTTCCTTTGAGCTTCGCTAGACGGCTTTTCTTTCCCGGCTCTTGTTAATCTCCTACCGTTTTTTGATGCCGCGTATTCCTCAATCTCCATGTACTTTCCCAGTAGTGTCCGTTTTTGAAAATAAGGCATGATCAACCCTCCCCAATCAGAACCCAACCGGTAGTTTTTTGGTCATTACGTAGTTTTCCCTGGCCTCATTTTTTTCGATTTCACTTTGGGCTTTCATGATCTCTGAATATGCTTCACGGTTCCTGATTTTCCTTTTCTTTTCGTAAAGCTCTTTTTTTACTTCCTTGTGAATTTCCTGGAATTCCTTGCAGCATCCCCGCGGATCAATCGCGTCAACCAACTCAATCATTTTCTTGAAAACTTCCATTGAAATTTGAACATTTTGCGAACACATAATTTACATCCTCCTTTGATATCATTCCGAATTCTGAAATTCATACCGCCGTAAACGTCGGTATGACGCCAATGTGAACATTGGCTTATCACAGGCGTAAACGCCTGTGCCTATAAACGGAACTCAAAATCATCGCGTCGAAATGATAGCCCCTTTTACTAGGACTAAAACGCCTCCGGCGTTTCGTTTTTTCTCATTGACTGTCTCCGTAAATTATGGTACACTTATTGTATCGTTTGTTTACCAAGTTCTACGGAAACACCAGTAATGGTCACGCCTTGCTCATGTGGGAATGAGCAAGGCGTTTTCCTTCGTTGCCATTAGAACGGCATCCCCTTTTCGATGTAATTGATCTCCTTGAATGCCTCACTTCTTAATTTTCCGAAGGTCTTCCTTTATTAAGTAGCTTTTGCCCTTCTGTATGAGTAACTCTTCGCATTTTTTACCAAATTCTTTCAAATCTATATTGATTCCTAGCTTATCCTCAAAATAATTCAGTTTTCCAACTCTAAATTGGTCAATAAAATCGCTGTAGTTTTCAATCATAAAATAGATGAACTCAGGCTCTAGCACTGGCTCACATGATACAAAATTTTTGATCCCCTGTTCTTTTGCCCACGCTAGATATCTTACCCTTGCGTATACGCTATTCGCGTCCGGTTCGTATCTTATGGCCGCTATTTCACCACAGGAGATTGTTACTCCGAACTTATCATTGCTATCTAGCAGCTTTGATAGCTGTTCCGTGTCCGGGTTTCCCTTGGTTAAAATGCTTACATGATTCCCACTGTTTTTGATCGCTTCAATAATTTGATATGTAGCAGTCTGGTCACGCCCCATCGGGAACGGATCACATGTAAAGCACAGGAATATGCTTTTACCCGTTATCCCTTTAAAATCCGCTGCAAGCTGTTTTTTAGTAGCTTCAACGATATTCGCCCTAGGCTCTACATCAATAAAAAAATCCAATCTGTTACGCTTTAAAACCAACGGACTATAACAATAGCTACACCTATGAGTACATCCCGTATAAATATTAAGGGCATAGTTACTATAAAACTCCCCTTTGATTTCTTCACTATACTCTTTTGCCCTGCCTTTTGGTTCATATATAGGCTTCATTACCGCTTCATTTCTCCTTTCTTATCCCATTCTTATTGAATCTTGGTATATCTATTGGCTCATCCTTATTTCCCCTTGCGGCATTACCCTTTTCTGTTTGAAAGTCCTTTAAAGCCCAATTGATAATAGCTATGATGATGAATAAAATAACCAAGATACATAGAATTCCACACATCATCCAAAACGCTGATGCAGCAAATTCAAACATGATTCCCCCACCTTCCCCCGCTTAACATTTCTTGTTTCCGTGTCTGTATGGCCTTGTCTTGTTGTATTCATGCTTGGCCGCTATTACGGCCTCAATGTCAATACCGGCGTGTCCACAATAGTCCAAAATGCGTATAATGCAGTCGGCAAGTTCTACGGCTATCCCTTCGGGTTTTCCTTCCTTACACCCTTTGTTATCTCCGTGTTGGCATCCATCGTACTTATCATTACAGTTGCTTCTTGTGTCGTGACATTTGCATTTCAAGTAAAAATCTAGTTCTCCGTCCCTATATGCCTCCAATGCCTCCGACAATTCGGATACGCAAAGCATGAGTACTTCCGGCAGACTCCTTTCCGTATCCCACCAGCCATGATCTACGGCATTTTGATGCACTTCCTTCATTAATGTGCTAATGTTCATTGATTTCCTCCCTATTTGTATGGTTCAACATCCACCTGTACAAGCATAGGCTGCCTTGCGCTGTCCGGCGTTGGCGGATATATATCTAGTGGGATATTACCTACCGCTATGTCATCCGCTATCGTTGCAAATACCTCGTTTTCGGCTTCTCCCTTGCTGTCTGCCGATACAATTACCTCATGTTCAATATTCAATTTGCATTTGAATAGCATTTTGCTCATTCTCCATTTCCTTTTTAAATCGTATTTCCAGCTCGAATACGCTTTTACCGTTTCCTTTCATGGGTCGTCTCGTTTTTGATTGCAACACTCTTAACCTTTGCCAATAATCGGGTAAATGTTTGTATATATTTTTAAGTTCTTTCAAGTTTTTGTTCCCGCAACACCAACATGAGACACGGTCTAAGATGTCATATAATCTAATGCCGCTTTCATTCCAACTTTATCCATTTTTATAACATATCTCTAAACATTGCTTTTCTGTCATTCCCCATGTAACAAGCGGAAGTAATTTATAAGGCTTGCGCTCTTTTTCAATTCTTTTTAATTCGTCTGCCGCTATGCCAACGTACATAATCGCATTGTGTTTTTTGGCATATCGGTCAAGTGCTTGTAATTTGTCGGTTGTACCCCAACGACATACTCCCCCACACCATGAATACCCGTTATGATTGCCTCCGCTTCTCTCTTGTACAGGCTTTTCAAACATCTTGTATTCAAATGCGTAATCTGGCTTTAGCTCTGTGTATGTAATACCTTTGGAAGCAAGAATCGGCTTTATTCTGTCCCGTATGTCATATATTGCTTGAAATTCCATACCTGTGTCGTAAAACACGACTTCATCAAGAGGATCTCCTTTGTTTATCATGGTTATAAGCATTGCTAAACTGTCTTTCCCAAAACTGACACTTGCTATATGCTTCATATTCACATCCCCTTGGTCTTGCCTTTGCATTCGGCTTCTTGTATCTTTTTAATGCAATAATCCGTATCATTTTGCTTCATATGGCAAGCTCTGCTTCTGAGCAAATTCGTTATAAGTCATAGATCTTCATTCTCCTTAATCTCTTGATAAATAACACCCTTTTCCCAATAAAAATGAACCTTTCCATCATCAAGCACCAGGTAAAAACCTATGGGCGATATCCTTTTTGTTTCATACCCATCGCCTCTGAATTCTATTTCAAGTTTATCCATCGCTCTTTTAGCTGTGATTACATCATTGTGAATCTTGATCGGCGTTTTCATTTCAAGCTTCTCCCTCCTATTATGCTCACACCTCAGCCCTCCGGCTCCCCTGCTTCCGTTTTTCCGAATTCACGCCCTCAATGTACTGTTTATGCTTCTCGGCAAACAGCCTAGCTACGTCTCTTGACGTTTCTGTAATTTCCTCGGCCACGCTTAACCCGCTTGATTCGCTGGTCTTTACTGCATCCGTGGCCTTTATGTACAATGGTACCGATGGAAGAAATTCGCCCTGCGGACTCCGCAAGGCGAAAACCCCCACTTGAACAAATTTTTCCATTTATCCTGCTCCTTTGGGTTATCCATTTTGACTTTCTATTTGTTGTGTGTTAAATTGAGAAATCTTAAGCCCACTGTTGTTAATCTGCTTTTGTTTCTGTTTGGTAGCCACCCAACAAAAGGCTATAATCGCTTATGTGGGGGTTTAACCAACCCACCCCCAAGTGTTCGCACTGATGATTTATTGACTTTGCTTTAAGCCGTTGCTGCTTCCTTTGAAGAATTTGCTGCCACCATGCCTTCTATGTACCCCATTACGCGCTCCAATTGATGTGATGAAAGCTTTGCCAAATTTTCAAAGCCTTTTTTATTCTCAATCAGCTCAAGGTATTTAAGTTTTGTTTCGTTTCCCATGTAATCGCCTCCTTCTAAGCAATCTTAATTGATTTCTTTGAAATCATACTAGCATACTTAGAAATCATTGTCAATGCTTTTTTTGGAAAAATTGTTTACAGAGAAATCAAACTGTGGTATATTTATTTTAGGAGGCGATATAATGAGTGTAAATGAAAGAATATCAATTGTAAGAAGTAGGGTAGGTCTAACAACAAGAGCTTTTGGTGCAAAACTCAATGTCACTGGTGGCACCATAACAAATTTAGAAAAAGGTAACAGAAATGTAACAGACAGAATAATCTCTGACATTTGCCGTGAGTTCAATGTAAATGAGACTTGGTTACGTCTTGGCGAAGGTGAAATCTTTAAAAAAGATATCAATGAAGAAATTGAAAGACTTGCCGAAAAATACCACTTAAACGATTTAGCCAAGAATGTAGTACATGCATTTGTTAATTTGAAGGAGGACGAAATGAATGCTGTTTTGTCATTTATTCAAAAGGTTTCTGAAAGCAGTCTCAAAGAAGCAAACAATGAGGTAAGTCAAGAATTAACCGATGATGAAATTGAGCAAGAAGTTCAAAATTACAGAAATGAATTGCATCACGAGAAAAAAATAAAAACATCATTAGCTTTACAAGAGCGTTCCGTGAAAGCAATGTAAAAAGTAAAAAATACCCTCATTTTTAATGAGGGTATTTTTGTTTGCTCTTTTTTGGTATTGATATTTTTACATAATTTTGTTATCATTTGAAATGTTTACTAAGTATACAATTTAAAAAGGGGGTTCATTTTTATGAAAAGATTTAAAAAAGGATCAATAATTTTGTGGGCAGTATCCTTAATGTTTTTTATTACTTCGTTTAGTTTTATAGCAGATGGAGATTTTTCAAGTTTTTTAATTGGTGTCCTCTTATCTTTTGGCCTAGCATTTTGGGGATATCGAAAGCACAAGAAATTTTCGATTAGTAAACCTAATGATGTTTTCAACCTTGAAATTATTGATAAAGACAAAGCGGACAAACAAACCACTTTTAAGCGTAGTGATTCTGATTTTGAGTATTTAGAGTTGAAAGTGAAGGGTGTAACATTTAAGACAGGCCGAAAAAGCAGACAAACTATGCTACGTAAAATAAAGTATAGAGAAGATGAGTTTGCAAACGAATTACATGCTGAATTACGTGAATGTCTGTTTGAAGGAAATCCAGCTTTTGGAGTTTATGTTAATGATAATATGATTGGTAATATACCCAGTACGCTTGTACCTTGGTTGAAGGATAACTATAATCGTTATGTGTGCGTAGATGATATCAGTGTCTATGGTGGATATAATGATAAAAGCTTTGGTGCTTCTATAAATTTGAAATTAAGAAAATTATAATAATTCACATTTGATATTTTATTATTTGTGCAATTATTCTAATAAATAATAATTATTTTGAATCATACTAAAAACAAAGGAGATTTTCTAATGAAAAAAATGACAGTCATTACATGCGCTGCTCTCGTTGTTGTTTTGTCATCTTAAAAAGCTTTGAAGACAAAGAATAAAAGAATGATGATAGTAAGATTATGAGGGGATTATATGAATAAAGGCGGGTTTTCATGGAAGCGCGCTTTGGGTGTAACCTGGGCAAAGCAGAAATTTGCACGGGCAACGGGTATACCCACTACCAAAGCCGGAAGGCGTCGAAAATCCAAAAGAATGGTATTCAAAGCTGTCACTGGCGGCGGTTGTTTGATTCAGATTTTGACCATAGCCGCTTTTGTTGCTCTTTTAGGGTTTTGGATTACATAATTGGATTGGATTATAAAAAATGGGCTTCAAGTAATCTGCAAATTACTTGAAGCCCTCTCAATTAATCTAAGCTTTTGGATTCAGTAGTATTATAAGCTTAGATTTACCTTTTGGCAATATTTTTAGGAGGTAAATACATATGAACGCTGTAATATACGCAAGATATTCAAGTAGCTCACAGACAGAGCAAAGTATAGAAGGTCAATTACGGGATTGTTACGCATATGCAGAGCGGGAGAAAATCACTATCGTTGGTGAGTATATTGATCGTGCCTTGACCGGCAGAACGGACGAACGCCCCGACTTTCAGCGCATGATTGCCGATGCGCGAAAGAAGCAATTTCAGTATGTGATTGTGTACAAGCTTGACCGATTCACCCGCAACCGCTATGACAGTGCGATCTACAAGCACAAATTGAAGCAGCATGGTGTCAAGGTTGTGTCCTCTACTGAGAATATCAGTGACAGCCCGGAAGGTGTTATTCTTGAGGCCGTGCTAGAAGCAAGTGCTGAATACTATTCCCTTGAGCTAAGCCAAAAGATTAAAAGAGGATACCGGGAAAGTGCGCTCAAAGGCCAATATATCGGCGGCACAATTCCCCTCGGATATAAGGTAGTTGATAAACGGCTTGTAGCAGATGAGGAAAAAGCGCCACTCATTCAATGGGTATTTGAGCAATATGCAAACGGTGTATCAAAAACTGAAATCATCCAGGCCCTTAACGCAAAGGGTATTCGAAATCGAAATGGAAAGCCCTTCGGTTCCACGGCGCTGCAAGATGCCCTTAAATCAAAAAAATATATAGGTATCATGTCCTGGAACGACATTGTTATTGAGGATGCTTGCCCCGCTCTCATTGATCGTAAAACATTTGACAAGGTTCAAGATCGTTTGGCATTGAACAAAAAAGCCGGAGGAACTAAGAAGGCGCGCATGGAATATATTCTGTTTGGCAAGGCCTTTTGTGGATATTGTGGTGAACACCTAATTGGTGACTGCGGCACCGGAAGAAGTGGTGATCGGTTTTATTATTACTCCTGTTTGAATAGAAAAAAATACCGTAAATGCAAAAAGAAGAATGAAAAGAAGGATTTTTTAGAGTTTTTTGTTGTTGAACAGACGTTGGATTACGTGCTTACCCCGGAAAGAATAGAGTTGATTGCCCAGGCTGTGGTTGATGAGTACGAAAAGGATTTTAATAGCATGAAGCTAAGCGATCTGCAAAAACGACTTGAAAAAGTCGAAAGAGACATAGACAAGTGCTTTCAGATGATGCTTGAATCCAGTTCAAAAGCTGTGATTCAACGATCAGAAGAAACAATTAAAAATTTAGAGCTTCAAAAGACAGACTTGGAAATTGACATTTCTAAGCTCAAGATCGCAACTTCCATACGCTATACCAAGCAAGATATTGTCTCATGGCTTAACTCTTTTTGCAAAGGCGATCTCATGGATATGGAGTTTAGAAAGCGTATTATTGACGTATTTATAAACTCGGTTTATTTGTATGACGATAAGCTTGTTATTTACTACAACATAAAGGAAGGCAAGCAAGTTTCTTATATTGAAATGCTGGACAGCACGGAGGAACCCGCTGCCGATATGGATAAGAATGGCGTAAATAAAGGAAATCCGGTTCGGATATCAAAGGGTTACGTCCACGAATAAAAATGCCCCGCAATCTTTGGATTAAAAGGATTGCGGGGCATTTTTGCGTGCAGCCATTACACTTTTTGAACTGGAGTTCGGTACTATACCGCAAAAAGAAATCTTTCCGCAGATAATTTTTATTGAAAGGCTTATATTATAGTGTTATAATGTGAAAAATTTAACTGAGTATTTCATGAGGTGATTACGCTGAAATGGATTAAAGCAAAGGTTTCGACCCTGGAGTATGGAAACCGTCAGCCGGTGCAAGTGCCTGCAAACGACCAGGTAGCTCTGTTGGAACCTTTATTAAGTAACGAGCAGCTCTCTATAAATGAGCAGATTTCTGTAATAGAAGGGATACTCATTGAAGCTGGAATCAATGGGTACGAGATTGATGACTGTGATGAAATGAGAAATTTTTTAACCGACAATCCCCTGCAATGGGATTATGTAGACGAAGAGCTCATGAACAGAAATGAACGCGCTGCTGTCATTTTTTATGTAACGGACGACTTGCATGGCCAGGAAACCTTGCTGTCCGTCAATACGCTGTTGAAACCCTATGGGCTTTTGACCGAGCTTGAAAACTGTGATGATGAGGACTGGCTTTCCAACTGGAAAAAATACTACAAGCCCTTTACCATAGGATCAAAAATTGCAATCCGACCCGTTTGGGAGGAGTATGAGAACCCAGATCAGCGTATTGTTTTTTGCATCAATCCAGGGCATGTTTTTGGCACGGGACTGCATCAGACCACAAGACTATGCATCGAAGCCTTGGAAAACTACGTAAACGATAAGACCAACATTTTGGACTTGGGCTGTGGCAGCGGGATCTTATCCCTCATCGCCTTGTTATTGGGTGCAAAGCAGGCCTTCGCTTTGGATCTGGAACCGGCAGCCGCCATGATCTACAAAGAAAATGCGCAGCTTAACGGAATAAAGGAAGAGCGCTATACGATTGAAACGGGCAATATTTTAAGCGAAGAGAGCCTTCTTCAGAAGGTTGGTGCCCAAAAATATGAAATTGTTGTGGCGAACATAGTAGCGGATGTGATTCTGGCTCTGATCCCTATGGTGAAGGGGTGGCTGAAAGCAGACGGGGTTTTTATTTCCTCGGGTATTATTCAGGAACGAGTCGACGAAGTGTTGGCAGCTCTGAATGAAGAAGGTTTTGATACGGTGGTCTTTTCTCTGGATAACTGGTATTGCATCGTCGCAAAAAACTCAACTCATTAAAAGATGAAAGCAGATTCATAGCCTATTTTGTGCTCAGCAAAGAAGGCAAATAAGGCAATACGAATCATGCAATACAAATAAGGCATTGGGAGGATTTTGTGCCTAAATTTTTTCACCATGATGAAATTCAAATTGAGAATCAACTAACTTTAACTGGTGACAATGCAAACCACATTATTCGCTCTTTGAGAGGGAAAATCGGAGACGAGTTGATTGTTTGCGACCGGGAAGGGGTAGATCATCTCTGTGTCATTGAAGCGCTTACGGCTGATTCGGTTTTTCTTTCTGTTAAGGAAAGCCGTCTGCCCCTAACGGAGCCAAAGGTAAAGATCACGTTGTTTCAAGCCTTACCAAAAAACGATAAAATGGAATTTGTGATACAAAAATGTATTGAGCTGGGCGTTTATGAAATTGTACCCGTCATTACCGAGCGAACCATTGCTCGATCCAAAAATAAATTGGAGCGCTTTCAAAAAATTGCAGAAGTTTCCGCCAAGCAATGCATGCGGGGGATTATTCCTCAAGTACAGGAGACTCTAAGCTTGCAAGAGGCTATCGAAAAGTCAAAGGAGCTTGATGAAACTTACGTCGCCTACGAAAACAGTGAAAGTAGCCTTGAAAGCTTCAGCCGGACCAAAGGGAACCGGATTGGCATTTTTATAGGGCCAGAAGGCGGTTTTTCAGAGCGGGAGATTGAGTGCCTAAACAGAGAAAACATTCCCTGCCTTTCTTTGGGAAAGCGGATTTTAAGATCAGAAACAGCCGGTATGGTAGCTATTGTTTTATTATTATCTTTCAGAGGTGAATTTTAATGGCAAGTACAAAAATCAAAGTATTTATCGTTGATGAATCCGCTATTGCAAGAAAACTGTTGATGAACATTTTGTCTGGTGAGGACGATATCGAAGTGGTTGGCGAATCTGGTACTGGGCAAGGCTGTATTATTATGCTAGATGAACTTGAACCGGATATCGTTCTGCTTCAGGTAAATATCAAGGGCGGTATGAGCATTGAGTCCATTCTTAAGGAAGTGAAATCCTTTAATCAAAATATTAAAGTGATTCTCTGTGCAAACCCAGATGTGGTTGATAGTGTTACTCAGTACATCAATCTTGGGGTGGCTACTTTTTTCAAAAAGCCATATCAGAAAACCCATGTCCTTCGGGAGATCCGGGAGTGTTATAATCAATAAATTTGCTACAAAGGCAAGGAGACCTAAGTCATGATGGAGATTTATTTTGATAACGCTTCCACGACAAAGCCGCTTGCGGAGGTCATGGACGGATTGCATAAACAGCTTGCGTTCTATGCGAATCCTTCTTCCTTACACAGGCTCGGCTTTGAGGCTGGAAAGCTTTTGAATGAAGCGAGGGCTTTCATTGCGAAAAGTTTGGGCGTTTTGCCTTCGGAATGCATTTTTACCTCTGGCGGTACAGAATCAAACAATATGGCCGTCATTGGCTTGGCGGAAGCCTATAAACGGGAGGGTATGCACATCGTCAGCACCGATGTCGAGCATCCCTCCGTTTTTAATGCCTTGAATTATTTGGAAGGAAAGGGCTTTAAAGTCACCCGAATCAATATGGCCGCTTTGAAGGAGCGTTCCCTTACGGAATGCGTGGAAGCAGCTCTTACGAGCGAGACCATCTTGGTTAGCATCATGCATGTGAACAATGAAACCGGGGATATCTTTGCGATTGAGGAACTGGCTCGCAAGCTGAAAAGCAAAAACATCCGCTTTCATTCCGATGGTGTGCAAGGCTATTTAAAGGAAAAGATTGATTTACGACTCCTGGATGCCTATAGCTTTTCGGCTCACAAAATCCACGGTTTGAAGGGGGTAGGCGGGTTGTATCTCAAAAAGAGGACAAAACTAAAACCCCTACTGTATGGCGGAGAGCAGGGTGATGGCCTTCGGCCGGGAACAGAAAACCTACCAGGGATCCTGGCCTTTCGGACAGCCGCAGAACAACTGCTCCTGAACTGGGACAGGGATGCGGAAAGGGTACGGGAGATCCGAGATTTTCTCGTCCAGTCCTTGGCTGATCTTGCTATGGTAAACAGCCTAAGTCAAGAGGATCGTATGTGCTCCCCTTACATAGTCAACCTGAGCTTTCCACAAATGAAAGCTCAGATCTTAATGCAAGCCTTGGATAGCGCCGGTATCTATGTATCCACAGGCTCAGCCTGCAACGGAAAGCTGAAGGCTGGGCACAGCCAGATCTTGACCAATATGGGCTTTTCAAGGGAGCGGGCGGAATGCGCCCTTCGCTTAAGCTTCTCCCACTTCAATCATTTGGAGGAAGCACAAATGTTTGAGCAAAGAATAAGAGAAATCATTAAAAAGTATGCTCAAATCCTTAAGAAGTAAGTTTTAAATAGGAATATCAGAGGTGAAATTTTGAAAAAGGTTATTTTAATTAAATACGGAGAAATTGCTTTGCGGGGAAAGAACCGATTCTTGTTTGAGAATCAAATTTTGAATCGCATCCGGCAGTATTTTCCGGGTCTGCTTGTAAAAAAAGAACAGGGCCGTATCCTCCTTGAAGCCCGAGAGGGGGACTTACAGTACGAGGAGTACATACCGAAGCTCTCCTTGATCATGGGCATTGTTGGCATCTGCCCCTGCATTATGTTTCAGGATAACAGCTTGGAAGCGATCAACGAGATGGCCTTGGCCTACTGCAAGGAAAACTATGGGCAGAACGACGGAGAGCGCTACGGCTTAAAGGTCTTTGCAAAGCGTGCTAACAAGCGCTATCCCTATACTTCCAACGACATTGCTGCCGAGGTTGGGGGATATTTGTTGGAAAACATGGAATCGTTCCATGTGAACTTGAAAAATCCTGATATCAAGTTGTTTGTTGAGCTTCGGAATCAGGTCTATATCTATTCAAAAACCATTGAAGGTTTGGGCGGGCTTCCAGCCGGTACTTCCGGCAAGGGGCTTTTACTTTTGTCTGGAGGCTTCGACAGTCCTGTGGCAGGATTTTTGATGGCCAAGAGAGGTGTAGACATCTCCGCTGTTTATTTTCATGCCCCACCCTTTACTTCCGAGTGGGCAAAGCAAAAGGTCATTGACTTGGCAGAGCGGCTTTCTGCCTTCGGTGGGCAGGTGAAGCTTTCGATCTTTCCGTTCACAGAGATCCAATTATTTTTAAAGGAGCATGTCCAAGAAGAAAAGCTGACAATTCTGCTCAAACGCTCTATGCTCCACATTGCGGATCGTTTAGCAAGAAAGGCGGGCTGCCAGTGCTTGATTACAGGAGATTCCGTTGGACAGGTGGCTAGCCAGACCCTAAAGTCCATTGAAGCGTGTAGCTCTGCTGCAAGCCTTCCTGTTTTGCGCCCCTTGGCCGGTATGGATAAGTCGGAAATCATGGCGCTTGCAGAAAAAATTGGTACCTATGAAATCTCTAAGCGCCCCTATGATGACTGTTGCACGCTCTTTGTGGCCAAGCATCCGGAGACCAAGCCTAAGGCTAATATCATCGAAAACATTGAGAGAAAACATTGGGACGAGCTATCAAAATTGATGGATGAGGGCATAGCGAAGATTGAGGAGATCAATTTGTCATCCTCATCCTAATCGACATTTGTGCCTTTGGCGTACTCAACAGAAATGGAAAAAGTGCGTTTGCTTTTACCACACTAGTGACTCAAACCTTTTTTTGAAAAATTTTCTAGAAATATTTAAACTACTTGTTGACAGTCTGACAAAAATGTGTTACCATGTTTTTCGCAACGTAGTAGTAACCTATCGGGTTATTTGTAAGAGGTTTTATTATCTAGGAGGATTTAAAATGAAAAAAGGTACTGTCAAATGGTTTAACGCAGAAAAGGGTTATGGATTTATTTCGGTTCAAGGCGAAGATGATGTTTTTGTACATTTCTCTGCAATTAATTCCGATGGTTTCAAAACACTTGAAGAAGGTCAACAGGTTCAATTCAATGTGGTTCAAGGCGCTAAAGGCCCTCAAGCCGCTGATGTAGTTCGCTTATAATCCGTATTCTAAATGCGTTTAATATGCATTTAATAATATTGTAGGATAAAGCTTCAACCTAAACCTGAAAAAAGAACATATTATAAAATATGTTCTTTTTTTGTTTCTCTTATTCTCTTTTATTCCATTCATTCACTTCTCCTAGCAAAGCTTCTTCTTCACTTGAAGAATTTTGCTTCCCATCAGCGTTATCGATCCCTTCACGTCAAGCAAATATCAAAAATCTCTGCACACTGGATGCTGTCTTTATGCGGCATAACATCGCTTTCGAGCTTTCCCTTTTGAATGCAGTCTATGACCTCTTGAATCTGATAAACAAAGCCGTTTTCATACGCACATTCGAAGCGTTCCTCACTGCCATCATTCTTAGATAGAATTGCTACCTTACCATCGAAAAACTCCGGCAAGGTAATGTATCCTTCGCTTCCGTAGATGGTTATACTGTTATTGACCTTGGCAGAAATCAGGCATTGTACATTCCCGATACAGTTTTCAAAGCGGATGAGTACAGCGTCCACCTTGTCAACACCGCTCGTAGTTTCGGTATACATGGCTTTCACTTCCTGGATATTCTGCCCCACAAGGTAGGTGGTGCATAGGATCCCATAAACCCCAATGTCATACAAAGCGCCCCCGGCCAAGGCCTTATTGTTGATCCTGTGTTCTGGTTCAGGCTGCGCCTTAAAGCCGAAAATCGCATGGCTCATCTGAATTTCCCCGATCCATCCCTCTTCTATCCATTTCTTTGCCTTTTGCATCGTTGGCAAGAATCGACTCCACATGGCTTCCATAGAAAAGAGATTTTTTGCCTTGGCGGCCTCGAAGGCTTTTACAGCGTCTGCTTTATGCAGCACAAAGCTTTTTTCGCACAAAAAAGGCTTGTTGTACTCAATGCAGAGTAGGGCATTTTCAAAGTGAAAATTATGGGTTGTTGCTATGTAGACTACGTCTATGTCTGACTGGAGCATTTCCGCGTAGTTGTCATAGTACCTTTCAATCCCATGCTTCTCGGCAAAGTCTTTTGCCCGTTCTAAACTTTTGCTGGCTACCGCCACAACTGTGGCATTTTCAATCAGCTTGACAGCATCGCAAAACTTGTTCGCAATCCGTCCCGCCCCTAGGATTCCAAATTTCATGTCTACCTCCTTTGCGGTTCTACCGCATACTTTGGCAATGTGAGAGGCTTCTTACAGTGCCAATTTTTTTTGCATCATACAATACAGCTGTTAGGAAGTCAAACAACAGCTAAGGCGGCTATCGTAGCTGTAAGCGATTATACTCAGTCACGTTCAGCTTTGCAAAGCCGCCACACAAAACAATAGAATTGATCAAGGCTGAATGAAGGCGGCTTAGAAAATGTTTTGGAGACTGAGTATAGGGCTTAGGTCAGCAGGCTTCTTGCAGCTGTGGAAGTGCAGTGCTATAATTTGATACAATTATATTGGGTAAATATTATACTCAGTCTCTGAAACATTTTTCAAGCCGCTATCATTCAACCCGGATCAATTCTATTGTTTTGGGAGGCGGCTTTGCAAAGCTGAACGTGACTGAGTATAGGAACGAATGAATGATTGGAGATAAAAATGAAAATTATTGTGTTTTCTGACTCGCATACGGATGTTAGAACCATGCTGGAGGTAGTTGAAAGAGAAAAACCGGATCGATTGATTCATTTAGGAGATCATGCGGCTGATGCAGAGGATTTACATAGCGTCTACACCGAGCTTCCGATTTCTATTGTATGCGGCAATACGGACAGAGCCAGCAGTTGTAGGCCCAGGGAACAGCTTGAGGTTTGCGGTAAGAAGATTTTCTTGACGCATGGGCACTTGTACGGAGTGAAGGAAGGGCTAGGCAATCTGTATCAGTTTGGCATTAACAATGGATATCATCTTGTTTTGTTTGGTCATACGCATATTCCCTTCCTGAGTTATATGGATACGCTTTGGCTGATGAATCCTGGGCGAATCGGAAAGGCTTCAACCAATGCCATTCATACAAGTTATGGGGTTATTCGCTTTGAGGAGGAGAGGATGAGGTTGGAGATTGTGGAGGTGTGACGGCAACCGACGGGCTTTTAGTATGAACGGGAACCAATAACATAGCACGTACTAAGTAATAGCGGTGTTTACGCCCAAGCACCAGAAGGGACACCTCCGTCCACTAGTACTGGACATAAGCCGTTTCGGGCGCTGTCCCTTCCGGTGCTTTCATCGGGCGCTTTGCGTATATTGTGTGCGTTCATCGTGTAAGGCGTTTTACGCGGTGTCCCTTCTGAAGCTTTCATTTTGCAAGCTTGGCTGAGCTTCTCAACCATCGGTTTACATTTATCCAAAAAGAATCCCCATTCTTCCCTTCCACCCTCTAAAACCAAACGAACGGTTAATTGAACATTTCGACCTTAACTGCTATACTATACACATTCAAAACAAATCTCAGTGGTGAGCTGCTTTAAAAATCAAAGGGAGGATAAAAAATGTACAATGTAGGGGATATCGGAAGGCGAATTGCAAAATCAAGAAAGGACAAGGGCATGACCCAAGACGAGCTGGCCGGTAAACTACGGATTACCGCTCAAGCGATTTCAAAGTGGGAAAACGGAGCAAGTTTTCCCGACATAACGCTTATGCCTCAGATTGCAGAGGCTTTGAACCTAACCGTGGAGTATTTATTCGGAAACTTTAATCCGGAAACGCTTGGCTACAGATTTCAGGAGACCTATGAGCAACTTCGCTTGGTTCATAGCTATAATCATATAGCTTGCTACTCCAATAAAACCGTTCAGCAGATTGACGAAGCTATAGTCGTTTTTGAGGACGGTAGCACGGCTTTTTTGCCCGAGCTGGGTTGCGAAAATGTCGGGCCAGGGGAGATTCGGTTTTTGGAGCTCACGGACATGGGCTTTGTTGGCGGCTTTACGAATGGCACTGCCTCTGCTTTTACTGATACGGAGATTACAAAGGAGTTTACCCAGCTTGACTCACTGGAGCTTGAAGTCAACGCCTGTACCGTGAAGATTCATGCATCTGGCAGTGAAACTACTGTGGTTTACGCCCGTGGCTCAAGTTGGTTTTTGAGTCAACTTCAAATTGAGAAACAAGGTACGCTTCTAAAAGTCCTGCATAGGTCGGAAGGCAGCAACGGCAGACAGGAGAACAATCAGTTGGACATTGCCCTTGGCTCTGGCCTTTGCGAAAGTCTAAGTATACGGGTGAACGGCTCAGGGGTGATCAGCAACAGTGAATTCTTTAAATCCGCAAGCTTTAGCATTAATGGAAGCGGGGTGATTCAGCAAAATCAGGCGGTGGATAAGGCAAAGGTCACTATAAATGGAAGTGGCGATGTGAAGCTGATGGATGTTAACGAAGAATTGAACGCGTCGATTAATGGCTCCGGAGATGTTCATTGCAAGAAATGCGGTGGCGGTCAAATGTCAATCAATGGTTCTGGGGATATAGAGATGGATGAGCTTCAAGCCGATACCGCTTCCTTGTTATTGAAAATTAACGGTAGCGGCGACATTAAAGTCAAAAGCGGCTATGTGGATTTCATAAACATCAGTATCATGGGCAGCGGTGATTTCAATGGGGAAGGCTTGACGGCCAGAAATGCAGAGCTTTACGTTAAAAGCAGTGGAGACATTGTGCTGGGTCGGGTCTTAGAAAAGTCAAAGGAAAAGCATGGAAAAGGTTCCAAGATTCAAGTGCTGCACCGCGGGAAGGAATGAAACGGAAAGCAGTTATTTGCCTAGAGTGCGAAAAAGCCAGTGGTGTATCTTTCATACACTACTGGCTTTTCTCATTGTACATATGCTTTTTAAGGATTATCTGTATAATTCTTTAGTTGTGGCTGTATTGACAACTAAAGGGTTTGCTCATTAGCTTTATTTTTATTTTTTAATCAGTTGAATATAATATCAATTTTTACTCCCACTGAACCTTTCCTTAAAGACCTCAATAATAAATTTGTTTAAGGCTTTTTGCCTACCCTTACGTTTAAGTGTAACTCTGCGATACAGCCACTCAAGACCTAATTTTTGGTATATAATAGGTGCACGCTTAATATCACCAGCAAAATGGTCAAGTACGCCGCCAAAGCCGATTAAAAGTTTGGTATTCAATTGCTTTGAATTTTCAAATATCCATGTTTCCTGATTAACCATTCCAAGCCCAACAAAAACCATATCCGGATTTTTATTGTTGATGTCATCAATAATTTCTTGATTCTTATTTTTAAAATCAATACCGTCGTGATAGCCGACAACTTGTAAGCCTTTAAACTGAGCTTCCATCTTTATCTTAGCACGCTCAGCAACCTTTGCCGCAGAGCCAAAGAAGTAAACTGTAAATTCTGTATCTTTTATATAATTCAAAAGTGCCAGTGAAAGGTCATAACCTGTCACACGTTCTTTGATTTTAGTTTTGTATAGCTTAGATGCAAGTACAATACCAATTCCATCAGGGATAACTAAATCTCCAGCATTTAAAATTTTCATAAACTCTGGATTTTCACGTGCTTTAATGATAACTTCAGGGTTAGGCGTAAAAATCATATGTGGCTTGTTTGTTTTCAAGTAGCTTACGCATGTTTCGAGAGTTTCATTAAAACTATATTTATCTATATTTACACCTAAAATAGTAGTTTTCACTTGATTCCTCCATTCTGTGGTGCACAATATTCAATATTATGCTTACAAATAAAATATAAAAACCCTTACAGATCAATAAAAAACAATTTTCAAGAAAAGTCTGATAATCTCCAACAAGTATTATTCTTGTACTCTACCATGAGCTTCTAAATCCGTCAACATACTCACTCAAATTATTAAATCTTTACTTTGTCCTTAACTGGACTTGGCATTGATCTAGTACGCCAACAACGTATATTTACACCCAGTCTCTAAATCATTCTCTAAGCCGCCTTCATTCAGCCTTGATCAATTCTATTTTTTGAGTGGCGGCTTTGCAAAGCTAAACGGTACTGAGATAGAGAAAAGATGCTTGCCGAATCGTGCAGACATGATATAATCATGAGGTTGTGAGGTATGCATTATACTCAGTCACGTTCAGCTTTGCAAAGCCGCCGCCCAAAACAATAGAATTTAAGCAGGTTGAATGATGGCGGCTTGGTAGATGTTTAAGAGACTGAGTATAGGAAAGTGAGAATGAGAGAAGGAAGGGAAAGGTATGGGGATACGGAATGCCGCAAAGGCACTTTTGATTCATGATAACAAATTATTGCTGAACAAAAATCAAAATTCTATCGGCGATATGTGCTACGGCCTGCCCAACGGGGCGATTTATTACGATCTTCCTGGTGGAGGTCAAAACCAGTATGAGACTCTTGAGGAAGCTGTCAAAAGAGAATGCCTGGAGGAGACGGGATATCATGTTGAAGTACTCAGGTTAGCTGCTGTTTTTGAGGAAATTTCTAGGAATCAAGATCTACGCAAGCACTATGAACAATATGCACACAAGGTATATTTTGTTTTCGTGTGCCGCTTGTTGGATTTGCCCCTGGAGGAAATAACAGATAGGGACTTGGACCTGATGACTTCTGAATGGATAGACCTGGATTGCGTTACGAGCTTGCCTTTGTATCCTAGTGTACTCACAAAGAACCTTCGAGCGATCTTAAGCTCCGATTCCTTAGTGCATCTTGGAACAGACTATGTGTAAAAATTATCATTTAAGGAGAATTACAATGGACGTTTATGCAAAATTAAAAGAATTAGGAATTACCTTACCCCCAGCTCCAGCTCGTCTTGGGGTTTACTGTGGAGTAAAGGCCTTTGGTGACGGATTTTTGTACGTTTCAGGCTGTGGGCCACTTGTGAACGGGCAAGGCCATACTGGCAAGCTGGGCAAGGAGCTTTCCTTGGAGCAAGGACGGGAGGCTGCAAGAGCCTGCATCTTAAATGTTCTTTCACTTTTGGATCAACAGACTGGGGACTTGAATCGGATTAAGTCCTTTGTTAAGATTATTGTTTTTGTTTCCAGCGTGGATGATTTTTATCAGCAGCCTGCTGTAGCAAACGGTGCTACAGAGCTCTTGGTGGAAATTTTTGGCGAAGAAATTGGTTGCCCTGCTCGTTCCGCTGTATCCTGCAATGCTTTGCCAGCTAATATTGCTGTTGAGATTGAAGCCTTAGTGGAATTGAAATAAAAGCATGCTGATAAACTGATTGTTTAAACAGATTTGGGAACATAGTTTACACAAAGCAAAAAGGCTTTTGAGCGTTGAAACAACGACGCCCAAAAGCCTTTTTGCTTGCTCATTTGTTTGTATACTTGAATTCTTTGCTGATCTTATCTACTTTTTACACTTCCTACGCCGTTGACGGATTTATCCACAGACTTTGGGTTGCCGTCATAGGTAACACTTCCCGCTCCGCTGATCTGGACGTCCAATTTTTCCGTTGCGTATACATTGCAGGTGCCAGTACCTGAAACAACAATGCTAGTGTTTTCTGTTTTGAAATCAAAGGCGTTGAGACGGATGGCCCCGCTTGCCATGATTTCACTGTTTTTACTTTCTCCGCTGATGTTTAAGTCCCCAGCACCCGCCACATTCAAGCTGAATTGGTCAAGTTTGTTGAAGGCTATGCTGCCATCGCATGCACCGCTGACTTTCATGGAATATTCGGTTACGGAGGGTATATCAATATCTGCCGTTACACCCGCACTGATGTTCACATCGTAGACAGGAACACCAACTTCAATTTTAATCTTTTCGTTGGAGGTTTTATAACGCGTTCCCTTATCACCCTTCAATTTTATGGTCTTATTGCTATCATCCACTTTGATTTCAATGCTATTGGCTATGTTCTTGTCGGTACTCAGAACAAGATTGTCATCCAATTCTTCATTAACGACGAGCTGAATATTCTGATTTTTAAAATCCGGTGCAAGGTAGATGTCCTCTATAACGAGCTTATAAGCTTGCTCTTTGAGCTCATGTGTAACAGCGCATTGTTCCCCATCCCCTTGTAAAACGGTGTACTCCAAGGATGTGCAGCCCGTTGCCCCTAATGTTACAAATAAAATACTAACTAAGATTGCCAGTGCTTTTTTCATGCTTTACCTCCAATAGTTTTTTTGGGTAAAACCCAATCCAGTATAGATACGAGCATAAGCAGTGATAGTCTTCAACAGATTAAAACTTTATAATTTGGTATGATATTGACATTTGAGACCCGCTTGTATGAGATCATCTTGACGAAAGGAAGCGCGATGTTTATACTGAAATTGAGGTGATCGTTATGACGACTACGGTTCAAAAATGGGGCAACAGTCAAGGAATAAGTTTACCAAAGTTCTTATTAGATGACTTGGATATACAGGAGGGGGAGGAGTTCGAAATCGTTGTGAAGGAAAGAAGCATTTTGCTAAAGCCGATTCACAAGACAATGCAGCCGAGCAGAAAAACGATACAGGAATTGTTTTCAGAATACAAAGGCGATTATCAACCAGAAGAAGTGGACTGGGGTAAGCCTCAAGGTGAAGAGCTATGGTAAAACAAGGCGATATCATAAAGATCAATTTTAGTCCGCAGTCAGGCCACGAGCAATCTGGAAGTCGTCCGGCTGTAGTAATCAGCAATGACTTTTTTAACGATAAGACAAATCTTGCCATTGTATGTCCCATAACTAATACAGATAAAAATTTTCCTCTTCATATTAAACTTGACAAGAGGACAAAAACCACAGGAGTGATTCTTTGCGAGCATGTAAAGAGCCTAGATATTAAGAGTCGAAATTTTACCGTCCTTGAAAGTTTATCAAAAGACATTTTAAATGAAGCTATTAACGTGGTTTTTTCTGAGATTGAAACCAGTTCCTAAACGGGGCTGGTTTTTTTCGTACCTATCCTCAGTATTTTAAACATTGGCCAAGCCGTCATCCATCAAACCGGATCAACTCGTTACTGAATAAACTGGTCGGTTTTTCCCGATTGGAGTCACAAGCTTTATTTGACAAAAAAATTAGATTGGGGTAACATAAAGCCAAGCATAGGAAGAATTTGAAAGAAGGAGAACAATGAGCAAGGGAACACCGAACGAGGGACAGTTGGAGGCCATCCGGCATCATACAGGCCCATGCATGGTACTGGCGGGGCCGGGCAGTGGTAAGACGACTGTCATCACCTATAGGGTCCACAATCTGATTCAGAATCTATCCGTAGACCCCTACGAGATCCTGGTAGTCACCTTTACCAAGGCGGCTGCTCTTGAAATGGAGGAACGCTGTAACCGCTTGTTTGAAATCAAATCGGGAGCAGCTTTTGGCACCTTCCATTCCATTTTTTTTAAAATAATCAGCCGTCATTACGGCTATAAATTCGATAACATTCTTTCGGAGGGCAAGCGCACGGAAGCCCTCAAGCGCATCATTAAAGGCATCATCATTAATCGAGAGGTGGAAGACAACTATTACACTGAAATCAGCAACGAAATTTCACTTCTTAAGAATGAATTGTTCGATCTTGAATACTATAATTCCAGAAACACCGGAAACGACGAATTCCGGACGATCTACGAAGCCTATGAGCGCTACAAGGGAACAAGCGGACAGATTGATTTTGATGACATGCTGACCAAATGCTATGAGCTGCTAAAAAACAACCTAGATGTCCTTAATTTTTGGCAAAACAAATACAAATATATTTTAATCGACGAGTTTCAGGATATTAATCGGGTTCAATACGAATGCATGAAGCTTTTGGCGAGCCAATCAAAGAATATTTTCATCGTTGGTGACGACGACCAGAGCATTTATAAGTTTCGGGGGGCAAGACCAGAGTTTTTGCATCGCTTTCCCAAGGATTTTGAGGATGCCAAGCAAATTATTCTGGACACCAATTACCGTTCTACAGAGAACATCATCAGCCTGTGTAACAAAATTATAAACAACAACAAAAGCCGCTATGTAAAGCAAATCAAAGGCATCAATCGGATCGGTAACGATCCAGTTATTATCTTTGCTGAGGATATACACAGAGAGGCAAGCCAAATCGCCCGCCTGATCTCAAAGATGAGAGACAATACCAACTTGAAAAACATCGCCGTGATCTATCGCACCAATATCCAAGCCCTGGCCTTTATTGATGCCTTCATGGCTTATGCCATCCCCTACATCTGTCGGGATGAAATCCCCATAGTCTATGAGCACTTTACCTGTCAGGACCTTTGCGCTTATTTATCGCTGGCGTTGAACCAAAACGACAGAGAGGGCTTTGTCCGCATCATTAACAAACCGGCTCGCTTTATCAAAAAAGAACAATATACTAGTGTCGGAAAGGAGACAACAAATCTCCTGGATTATCTGCTGAGACAAAAGGATGTACGGCTGCACCAAAAGGAAAAGCTTTCGGATTTTAAATACCACCTCTCAGAAATCAAAAACAAAAATACTTATGAAGCCATCAAGTAT
>CAZSXS010000060.1:0-23322 GCA_964611385.1 uncultured Defluviitaleaceae bacterium | reverse complement strand
GCCATTGTCTTATTTTACCAATTATAGACTCCGTTTTCAAGTGAAAGCACTATAGCTGTGAATGGAAAATCCCCATCGTGGGAAATATCAAGTACGGAAAGAGCCTTATCATTTGCTAAGGTGCTGATCGTTGCATCTGTTTCGTAGGATACTTTTAAATCATAGCCCTTACTATTAGCCGGAACCGCATTCGTTGAATTTCCGTTTATGGTCCAGGAATAGCCTGGCATTTCAATTACGAGATTTATGTCCTTTCCTTTAAGAACAGACAATAACTTTGAGGTAACAACAGGCTTCTCCTTTGCCTCAACAACAATGGTATCACCGCTTTTCGCAGAGGTTAGCTGCCGAATTGTAGTTGGACTCTCCAACGAGGTAGATGTTTGTGTTGGTGGCGCTTGTGGTGTTTGTATTGGCGCTACTGGTGCTGGTGCTTGAGTTGGCGTTGGCGCTGGTGTTTCGGTTGATGGTGCTTCCGTTGGGGCTGCTGTAGGTATTGTTGTCGGGGTTGCCGTTGGTGTTGTTGTTGGGGTTGCTGTCGGAGTATCTGTGGGTGTCGTTGTCGGTGTTGTCGTTGGAGTATCTGTGGGTGTCGTTGTTGGTGTTGTCGTTGGAGTATCTGTGGGTGTCGTTGTTGGTGTTGTCGTTGGAGTATCTGTGGGTGTCGTTGTTGGTGTTGTCGTCGGCGTTGGTGTCGGAGTAACGGGGGTTTCCGGCAACAGCTCAAAATGAGCGGTTACAACAGTAGCATTTGCAGGCATGGTAAATGTGGTGCTTGCAGCAGCAGCAGATAAGAATGTTCCGCCGTTTGATGTTGTCCAACCGCTAAAAACATAGCCACTGTCAGCTGTTGCAACAAGGCTGATAACAGCTCCGCTTGCATAGCTTCCAGAAGATCCTAGTGACACTGTACCACCGTTAGAGGCTACAATCTGTAAGTCATATTGTTGTTGAGGCCTGGTTATAACCGGCATAGTAGATCCATTTCTGAAAGGCCCTTCTTTCAATATCTGAATCTGTGTATCAGTGATATCTTTTGAATCAAAGAAGACTACGCCCTTTGCTCCGGCCTCTCTAACCGCTACGATTTGCTTAACTGTTTCTTCAATGGGTAATCTGTGGTACATCGGTGAGATACCGGCATAGTTGTTGATGTCTGGATATCTGTCTACCATATTTTTAACTTCTCTTTTCACTTCGTCCGGGACATCTAGGTAAGCCATAGGCGAAATGAAGTCCAGGTATCCTCTTGAGATCCAGTCCGGCCAGTTTTGATTCTTAGATTCTAATGCCTCTGTAATGTTGCCAAATACAGCCGTAGATATTTGTATATGGGGAGCGGCTTCGCTTATTTCCTGAGAGATTCTCTGAACAAAATTCGTTACATTGCTTGCTTTCCACTCGCTGAATTGTTGCCACTTCGCTGGGTCACCAGCCTTTGTAATCTGATCAAGCTCAAATCCATAAAGCGATCTTATTTGAGCCTTTGAGTAGTCGTCATAACCTACTGAATTTTTTTCATCTTTATTGACAGGGTACCTGATATAGTCAAGTTGCAAACCTTTTACTTCATAGTTTGTAACAATTTCTTGATACACACTTGACAAAAAGTCTTGAACCTCCGGCATAGCGGCATTCATAAACATATACCCGTTTTCTGTTGTAAGGTACATCCCACCGTTTTTCATTTTTGCTGCCCAAGTTGGATTTCTATCAATAATGGGTGAACCTGAAACAGTACCTAGTTTACCGGCAAAGTCAAGATGCCCTACATAAAAGTCTTCTACCCATGCATGAATTTCGACACCATATTTGTTACCAGCCTTCACATACTCAGCCATAATATCGAATCCGTCAATGTTGAACTCCGGCCTTTGGTCTGCAATCGCACTTGGGTATATTGTAAACCCATGATAGAAGGTTTCAAGGAAAATCACATTAAAATTAGAATCCGCCATTCTCTTAACGAAAGCATCAACCATTTCAACAGTCTTTTCAACAGGACGGTGCCACACGCCACGCATTTCGATTTGATTCGACTCCACTGTGTTCGCAAAAGCAAAAACAGCTACTTCTTTTGCCTGACGTGCAATCCGCGAAGCAGATTCGGGGTCTGGATCAGCCTTGGCTTGACCTATCAGTTGCTTAGCATTAGCAATCTTGGCCCGCGCGTCAGCAACAGGGATATCGCGATTAGCGTCAATGGCTCTGTCAAGCTCTGCTTGTGCAAAATTAACTGCAGCTTCCGCCGCTTCTATGTAAACAGTGTGGTCTAATGAGACAGTTACAAGCTTTGTTGTTCTGTCGTAAGTAACCTTTGAACCTATAGGGAAGTTATTTGTGATCCAATCCTTTGCCGTTCCATGTCCCGAAACAACAAAACCATTTGCCGGAATAGTACTATTATAGCCTGTAACTTCTGTAACAACTCCGTTGACTACTGTAACTTCTGTGCCAAATGAATTGGTTCCCGTTTTAGGATGTCCGTAAGAAGGAGTATATACAACCAAGTGATTTGCACCGCGTCCACCCGAATACTCCGTTCCCGTCGCTGTTCCAATCAGTTCGCCCGTGTTATCTTGACGCACTGCCGGATCAATATTGGTAGCTGTCATTGATGCAGACTTGATTAATTTAACTTCCATATCTTCTAATGTAACTTCTGCACCAAGCGGGAAGTTGGTTAACAACTCTTGTCTCAATACCTGTGAACCTGAAGTATCAATTACAGAAAGAACAAATCCATCCGAAGGTATTTCTGTGTTGTTTGTATTTGGAGAAACAAGCCCGTTTACAACTTTCGAAACCTTGTAAACACCGTCCACTTTTGAAACAGCAATCTCAACACCATAGTAGCCAGTTGAGGTGTATTTTCCTGCTTCAGGCGTATAGATCACAATCTTATCCGCGGGGCGAGTGGCATTGCTAAGGCTTATGAGCGAACGCTTAGTTCCGCTTACTGCCGCTCCGATGTATTTGTTCACTGTCGTACCGCTTAGAAGGATGCTGTCACCTACGCTGATTTGATCCAGTTTTGTATCACTTACTGAAAGAACAAAGCCTCTTGCGGGAATATCACTGTTGCCTGTTGTGTTAATGGACACTACCTTACCATCCTTAACAACGATTTCCTTGCCGCCTGTAGCAGTCCCTGTTTTCAGGTTAAATTCAGGTTTATATAATGCAACAACGCCTGCTGCTCTTGATGACGGGTTGATTGAACCAATTTCTATGTCAGTAGTCTGATTATTCGCTTTGGTTACCCTTGCTTTTGGTTGCGCAATATAAGGAAGTGTGATATTTGTTCTTACAGGATCACCAACTTTAAAGTTGTCTTGTATGGCCTTTAGTTTTGTTGCATCGCCTGTGAAGGAGATTACATACCCTCCCTCTGGTATAGTAGAGTTGCTTGCACCTATGGCAACAACCTTATCGGTTTTTGTTGTCAAGTCGTTCTGTATCACGATCTCAATGCTTGCCGTGGCTGCACCTGTAGTACCTGTTCTTGAGCTTGAATGGGCACTTGTATAGACAGTAACTTTATCGGTAGCACGCGTTTTATTGTATTCATCAATCGTTAACTTATAGCGACTTCCTCCTGATGGATAGGCAACAACCGTATTGGGTTCAAGTGTTTTCGAAGTACCGCTTAGACCAGCGCCGCTTGTTGTTATAGTTCTTCCTACCACTGCTGCATCTTTAAAGGTTAGATAGGGCTGCGTTTGGTTGTTGATGTGCCTCATATACAAAACATACCCGTTCGACGGGATAGGGACATCACTGCCGACATTCAATAAGGAGACTTTGGAGATTACGTCGTCTTCAACGACAATGATGGAGCCAAATCCAATATAAGAACCATTCGAAGCTTTATTACCTATGGAATTTCCAAATTCCCATGTGTAAAGTGCCACGTTGTCATAACCATCAGCAGTATTAGTCGTCGGAGAATAATCCTGATTTACAAGATTTATAGGTATATCAAGGGAGGAGCTCGTCGTTTTTACAACTGTTGCACTGCCGATTTGTGGTTTGATTGCAAACACGGAAGGTTCAGACATTTGCACCCCACTGTATGCCGCCGCTAAACCACTTGGGGTTGTTATCGTGTAATCTAAATTGTGATCCGAGTTGAAATCTACTGCCGAAGCTTCAGCAGTATTTTCTTGTGCATAAGCGCTTGAAAGCTGCAACGGAGATGTTGTCAATGCAGCTAACAATAGAAATAAAATTGCTCTTTTACGTTTCATATTTACCTCCAAAAATGTATTTTCAATGCAAATTTTTTATATATCTTCTAAGCTCTACTTAACAATTACAAAACAACCAGAAAATAGAATACACTATATAGCATTCATAATTCAGGCAGCGAGTTTGCGTGCAAATGTAACATGACAAGCTACACTTTAAGCGATTTTGATTGTTAAAAAAAATGATATTGATAATAAATTAAAAGCATATCAAAAAAAAATTCATAAACAGTTCACATCTAGATATCAGCATACTAACACGATTTTTACGCGTTTGATATAATCTAATTTAAGCAGTCAATTGTCCCAATTTAACATCCTGACGCAATAAGTTAAAAAAGATGCCAAGAAGCATTGCTCTGAGAGGGCTGGGCTTCTTGGCATCTTTTTTGATTCATATGTTCTGTATCTACTTCCACACCTTCCTTTGCTTAACCTCCCGATTGATATCAATCCAGTGGGGATTTTGTTCATATGCACTTAGAACGTCTGCGTATTGAAAGGCCTTGTTCCTAGGATATAAATAATCGTAGATCTGGGAAATCAGTATGTAGTCTTCTGGCGTGTCTAAAGTCCAGCGAAGATGCGTATAGTCCCGTTCACCTACATAGTTCTCAATTCTAAATCCGCGACCTTCCTCATACATATAGGGGGTCACATGCTCTCGATAAGGTTGTTCCTTGGCTTCAAGAAAGCATCTTTCTAACGCTTGAAAGGAGAATATTTCCGTGTCCAGTCCACGGGGATAAGTACGGAGCAGGACATTGGATAAATAATCACAAGGCGTCGCTGTATAGGCCTCCAGCATTTCGTCCAAAATTCCCGCATCGTAGAGCGGACAGTCTGCGGTCACTCGAATGACGGTCTCCGCCCTCCTTTGCAAGGCTGCATAGTAGTACCGAGCCAACACGTCTGCCTCGTCCCCCCGATAAACAGCCAGCCCCTTATCCTTACAAAAATCCGCAATCACATCATCCTCTTGGTTGACGGTAGTGGCAATGAGAAGATCAATGGCGTGCCTGCATCTTTGGATTCGGCTGATTAACTGCCCCAACACCGGCTCCCCGCATAGGGGAAGCATGACTTTCCCCGGTAATCGTATGGAGTTCATTCTAGCTTGGATGATCATAGTGGGCTTCAAGTGATCAGTCCTTTTCACTTTTACATTCCACTATTTTATGAAAGAGCCTTGATATTTATTATTGCCCCCTGCTTTTCCCTATGCAAATTTACTTGAATCTGTTATACTTCTGTAGTAAAAATAAATACGGGTTTTTCTAAATTTTTAGGAATTGATCACCCCCCCACGGTTTTAATTTAGAAAATCCCAACTTTAAAGGAGGTTATTTTTTGGATGACGTTAAGAATTTCCTGAGAAGCATTAGTAATGAAACCGGCATCTCAGGCTACGAAACAAGAGTCGCCCAGCTTGTTAAGGACGAGTTTTCAAAATACTGTGATTCTGTCAGTGTTGATAAACTTGGTAATGTCATTGCCCTTCGTAAAGGCAAAGGTAAGGGTAAAATCATGTTCGCTGCTCATATAGATGAAATCGGACTCATGGCCAAATGCGTTGACGAGGATGGTTTCCTGCGCTTCACCTCCGTTGGCGGCTATGATCAGCGGGTCCTTATGAGCCAGGAAGTCATTGTCCACGGTAAAGAAAAACTCTTTGGTGTAATCGGCCTCAAACCTCCCCACCTTTCCACCCCAGAGGATAAGGATAAGGCTGTAAAGTTTGATGATTTGGCCATTGACTTGGGCCTTCCAAAGGAAAAAGCAGAAGAACTCGTCAAACCTGGTGATTTAATTTGCTTGAATATGTCTATGGTTGAGTTGCAGGGCGACATGCTTTCCGGTAAGGCTTTTGATGACCGGGCTGGCGTTGCCGCTCTCTTGGTTTGTATGAAGAGCTTGGAAAGCTTTTCTCATGATATGGATGTTTATTATGTGGCTACTACCCAAGAGGAAGTCGGTCTACATGGTGCAAAGGTGTCTTCCTATACGATTCAGCCTGATGTTGCTATAGCCATTGATGTAGGCTTTGGGCGTACCCCCGACTTGAAGGAGTATGAATCCATAGAGCTGAGTAAAGGACCTGCCATTGCCAAAGGCCCCAATATGCACCCTGCTGTCTTTGAGGGATTGCGTGATGTGGCTAAGGACAATAACCTTTGTCATCAGATTGAGGTTATTCATGGTTACTCTGGTACAGATGCTATGGAGCTGCAAATCGCCGGTATTGGCGTTGCTTCCGGCCTTTTGTCCATTCCTCTAAAATATATGCATACCTGTGTTGAGACAATTTCTTTTAAGGATGTTATACAAACCGGTAAGCTGCTTTCCGGATACATAATGAGCCTGAACGGCTGTGACTTGGAGGCGAAATTATGCTTATAAATGAAGAGAAAAAGACGGACAACAGAGGAAAAGACTTGTTGAAACTTCTGACAGAAACCAACGGTTTTCCGGGTTACGAAAAGGACGTTCGTGAGGTTTTGAAGTCGGAGCTTTCCGGCTATGTGGATCAGCTTTATACGGATCGTATGGGCAACCTCATTGCTGTCAAAAACGAAGCCGCAACTGGCCCTCATCTGGCCCTTTGCGCCCATATGGATGAAGTGGGGCTTATGGTTCGCTGGATTGATGCGAGTGGATTGATTCGCTTTGAGTCCTGGGGCGTAGATCTGCGGGTTTTGGTTTCAAAGGTGGTTAAAATTGGCCCCAACAAAATTACCGGCGTTATCGGTTCAAAGCCCATTCATAAGCAAAAGCCAGAAGAAAGGGAGAAGGCGCACAGCCTAGACAATCTCTATATTGATATCGGAACCACCACCAAAGCTGATACAGAAAAGCTGGTTTCCATTGGGGACTATGTGGCTTTTGACAGTCCTTTAACTGAATTTGGAGAGCACAAGCTCAAGGGAAAGGCCTTTGACGACCGGGTAGGTTGTGCAGTCTTGACAGAGCTTTTAAAGTCCGATACGAAAAACAAAATTACTGCCGTGTTCAGTGTTCAGGAAGAGGTGGGCACCAGAGGAGCTGCCGTTGCCGCCAATCGTATTTCTGCCGACTTGGTGCTCATTGTTGAAGGCACCATCTGCGCCGACACGTCTGGTGTAGACCCCCATAACCAAGTAACGGTTCAGGGCAAAGGGCCTGTGGTTTCCTTAGTGGATAGAGGTTCCATTTACTTGAAGCCCTATGTGGACTCTGTGATCAAGGTAGCCGAGGCGAACGGCCTGCCCTGGCAATATAGAAAAACCGGCATGGGCGGCACCGACGCAACCCGCTACCACACCGCCAAGGGCGGCACCCCTGTCATTGGCTTGGCCGTTCCGGTTCGTTATATTCATTCGCCGGTATCGGTTTTGGATTTTAGAGACTATGAAAATTTAGTGAAGCTTGTAAAGAAGTATGAGGAAGCATTTGCGACTTTAGTCAATGAAAATGGAGGTTTGTATGGACGCTAAACTGTTAAAAAACATTTGCTCTGTGGTTTCACCCTCGGGCAGAGAAGAGAAAGTTTGTAACTTTATTTTAGAGGAAATCAAGGACTACATAGATGATTACCGGATTGATGCTTTGGGGAATCTCATTGCCCATAAAAAAAGCGACAATCCCCAAGCCAAGAAGATGATGCTGGCTGGCCACATGGATCAAATTGGTATGATTATCACTTTCATTGACGAAAAAGGCTTCCTGCGCTTTTCCAATATCGGTGGGCTGAGCCCTCATACCATTTTGCATCAGCGGGTGGTATTTGATAACGGCACCATCGGGGTTGTGGCCTGTGAGACTTTGGATGACATTAAGACCATGGCCATTGAGAAAATGTACATTGATATCGGAGCCAAGAACGAGGAAGAGGCTCAGAAGTATGTTTCCGTTGGGGACATGTGTGTATATGCTGCCGAGCCCATAGTTGATGGGACCAAGGTGGTATCCCAAGCACTGGACGACCGTATCGGCTGCTTCATTATGATCGAAGCCTTGAAGAAGCTGAAGAACCCCGCCTTTGATTGCTACTTTGTCTTTACCGTTCAAGAAGAGGTTGGACTGCGCGGTGCAAAGACTTCGGCTTATTCTGTAGATCCAGATTACGGCATTGCCTTTGATGTGACCCTGGCTTATGATACACCTAAATCAAAACCCTTCCCGATGAAGATGGGCAGCGGAGCCGCCATCAAGGTAAAGGATGCTTCTTTGCTTTGTCATCCCCAGGTTATTAAGCACATGGAAGACAGGGCGAAAGAGAAGGGAATTCCTTATCAGTTGGAAATCCTCACAGCAGGCGGAACAGACGTGGGTGCCATCCATGTATCCAGGCACGGCGTACCTTCCGGCGCTATTTCTGTGGTTACCCGCTATGTGCACAGCCCTTGCGAAATGTGTTCCATTACTGACATTGATAACTGCGTGGACTTGACCGTGGCAGTGTTGGAGAAGGAAATAGGGGCAGTGGAAGCATAAGGATTTCAAGCCTGTTGAGACATTAAGCATTTTCAATATGCTCTGGGAGAATAGCGAACACGGCTTTTGTGCTACCGTTATCATAAACAAATTCTACTTCATATGCTTCATTGGGTACCATAAAACATGCCACGATAGTGCCGATTTCGCCAATCTCAATGTTTTCTTTTGGAAAGGCGATTAATGTTTGAACAACTTGAAGTTCATCAAATTTCATTTCCGTTTACCCCCTATTATTTACTCTTTTGCTTTTCTTTTTTCCTACTCTAGATCAAAAAAAGGGCTGTTGCTTTTGCAACAGCCCTTTTTTTGGTTAAAATGATTAAATTCTTCGTTTTTACCCCATATCTAACAACTGGATAAATAAAGGTTAATTAAATTTTTAGAGTTGTTTTCGCCTAAATATGTTTGAAAGTTACCTTCAAAAATTAATTACTAACCAAAAATTACTGAGTTGCTAGATGTGAGTTTCATGCCTCTATCAACTCTTTTAATAAGGATGGTCACAGCGCTTTGAACACTTCGCAGTAGTTGGAAAAAAATCATACATCCGAGCAAGAATTAAAAAAAGTGCGTTGCATAGACAACGCACCTAAAATTTTATTGTAAACTTATTATTACTGCTAACGAACATTATGTCTCCCACACCTTAAGCTATAAGTAATATTAAAGACCAATAATAAACGCAACAAGCAGGAGACGTCACCAAATAGAACCTACAATTTTTGCTCACTAATTATACATATACACTAACATAAAAACTGCAAGACGTCAAGCATTTTTTTAAAAAAATAAGAAAAAGACAGAATGCGTTTTTAAACCCTTTGTTCGGGATTTTTCCGTGCGAATTCATGGCTTTACCAATTGAAGATTTGTCGCTATACTTCATCTTCCAAAAATGCGCAAAAGCGCAGAACGGTTAGCTACAACTCTAGTATACAAGCGGCTTGTCTCTGATTATTTCCCGGGAAATAATCAGGTGGGGAATAAAATGCTTGTTACCAATCAAAAGAATTACGGGTCTTTCAAAATTTACGTGTGGTTGATACCACGCCAATGCCCGGCTTTTTGAAAAGGGATGGAGGGGGGCTTGGTTTTAGAAAGACCCAGAATTTATTATTGCTGCCAAGCAAAGGAGGGAACTATGGCACAGATACAAGTAGAAGGGATCAGCAAGAGTTACAAGGTCTATGAACGGCCAGAAGGCAAGTGGGGGCTTTTGAAGGGAGCTTTTATGCGAAGGACGAAAGAGATTCGAGCTCTGGATAACATTGGATTTTCTTTGGAGGAGGGAGAATTGGTTGGGTATATCGGCCCAAACGGTGCCGGGAAAAGCACAACCGTGAAAGTTATGAGTGGGATCTTAACGCCGGATCAGGGCGAATGCGTGATTCTCGGCAATACGCCCTGGAAGAACCGACAGAAGCATGTGGCACAGATTGGAGTGGTCTTCGGGCAAAGAAGTCAACTATGGTGGGATGTTCCCGTCAGTGATTCCTTTGACGTGTTGAGGGATATTTATGATGTTCCAAAGGAAACCTTCCAGAAGCGCCTTCAGGTTTTGACCGAGGCTATTAATGTGGGGAAGCTCCTGAAAACACCCGTCCGTCAGCTTTCCCTGGGACAACGAATGCGCTGTGAATTGGTGGCTGCACTTTTGCACGGCCCCAAAATTCTTTTTCTGGATGAACCGACCATAGGCCTTGATGCCGTATCCAAGCTGGCGCTGAGGGCCTTCCTGAAAGAGGAGAACAAAAAGGGTGTCACCATGATCTTAACTACCCACGATATGGATGACATTGAAGCATTATGCAACCGAGTCATGGTCATCGGCCACGGAAGATTACTCTATGACGGAAATCTTTCCGGCCTACAAGTGAAATATGCGCCGCAGCCTGTTATGAAGGTGAACACGGACGAAATGATTGCGGCTATGTACCAGGATTTGGCTTTAAAATAGCTGTGAATATGGAAGGGGTATATTTTATCTGAGGCTAATATTTTTTAAATTTTACTTCAAGGCTACCATCTTGATTTTTAATCCATTTAACAAAAACATAAGACTCTGAAAACAATTCATAAGCGGTACCTTGTTGTTTAGCCATCATAAGTTGATCTTTACTATTTTTATGAATGAGCCAACCACTTAAATCTTCCACATACCATCCTGTCTCAGGGTCTATTAAATCATTGCCTTCTCCATGATCAAGTACAAATGTTTTTCCAGCTCTTTTGCCTGTAGAGATTACAAATTCTAAGTAAGCATCTTTGTTTAGCACCATATCACTCCTACTATAATTGATCTTGAGCTTTGCCTTATAGCCTCTTCAAAACTTATTATACCTGGAAGTAGCAGTAAGCAAAAGTGAAAGCATATGAGAAATGGTGTTTATAAAAAGGAGTAACCGTGATGATCATATCGTTTGATCAAGAGGTTTATGAAAGGAGTAGCTTATGAAAGACGTAAAATTTGCCGTGTTTACCGACTTGCATTATGATGCGATCCACGACGGGCGAGAAAGGCTTGAAACCTTTGTCCAAGAAGTACGCTTATCCGATGTTGATTTCATCATCGACCTGGGGGATTTTTGTGTGCCGAAGAAGGAAAATGCCTTTCTTATGGAACTTCTGGATACAACGGGGAAGCCTCATTATCATGTCGTTGGCAACCATGGTACAGATGATCGGGCCTATGAAGACTTGCTGAAATTTTTAAGGTTGGAAAAGAACTATCACTCGTTTCAAATAGACGGCATCAAGTTTATTGTGTTGGATTGCTGCTACATCCAGACGGAAGATGGATACATTTCCTGCGAAAACAAGAATTATAAATCACAAAGGGCTGATTATCCAGTCATTCCAGATTTTGAACTAAGCTGGTTGGAAGAGGAGCTTGCTGACGACAGCCGGTACTATGTGATTCTTTCTCATCATAGCCTCGAAAATGAATTCCCCGGCAGGGGAGTCAAGAACAGAATGGCAGTTCGGGAACGCATCAACCAGGCAAATGCCTCAGGAAAACGTGTGCTGCTCTGCCTCAACGGGCATGACCACGGCGACTCCCTCAGAAAGCTGGGCGAAACCCTTTACTTTGGAATGAATTCCATGTCTTACCTCTGGTTTGGCCCAGAATTTGAACACTTTTGCTACTCCGACGAAATTCATAAGAATTACCCACATTTAAAGGATATGGTCCTATACAAAGAGCCCTTGTACGCAAGTGTCCGAATCACAGAACAAGGCCAGGTAGAAATCAACGGAATGAACGGTCACTATCAAGCAATCACGCCCAAGGAACTTGGCTTGGGCGAAATGTGGAATGGACGGCTGATTTCTCCAAATGTTTCCTCACGGATGATTATTGATAGGGACAGCTTGTCGCATGCTTAAAAAGCAGGTCTTAGCTTTTTACAAAAGGAGGCTTTATGATTGAATTAAAGGGCATCTGTAAAACATATAAGGTGGCTAGAAGAAATGCGGGCTTTTCGCAGGCGGTGAAGGCCCTGTTTAAGAAGGAATATGTAAGCGTCAAGGCCTTGGATCAGGTGGGCTTTCAGATTGAAGACGGGGAAATGGTGGGTTATATCGGCCCAAATGGGGCGGGGAAAAGCTCTACGATTAAGATCATGAGCGGTATCTTGACCCCCGATAGCGGCGAATGCAGGATTAACGGCCGTGTCCCCTATAAGGATCGGGTTAGCCATGTGCGGGAAATCGGAGTGGTCTTTGGCCAAAGAAGTCAACTCTGGTGGGATGTGCCTGTTATTGATAGCTTTGAGCTTTTGCGGGATATTTATAAGGTTCCACAGCGGGCGTATCAACAAAACCTGGAGGAACTCGTCAGCCTCCTTGCCATTGAAAACATCATCAAAACCCCTACCCGCCAGCTTTCCCTGGGGCAGCGTATGCGCTGTGAAATCGCTGCCTCTCTCTTGCATAATCCCAAGATCTTGTTTTTGGATGAACCGACCATCGGCCTGGATGCAGTCTCCAAAATTGCCGTCCGAGAGTTCATTCTCAAAATTAATCGGGAGCGGAAAACCACCGTGCTTCTGACCACCCACGATATGCAGGATATTGAGGCCCTAACCCGCCGGATTATCCTAATCGGAAAGGGAAAAATTCTTCTGGACGGGGATTTAAATTCCTTGAAGAAACAATATAGTGATAGAAAAGTTTTAACCGTGGAGTATAACCAAGAGAATACTGTGCAGGGTTTCAATTTGGGTATGCAGGTTTTGGAACAAGCACCAGGGCGGCTTATCGTTGCCGTTGAGGGGCAGTTGTCCGTCTCTGCTGCCATCTCCGAGTTGTCCAAAAGGCTGGAAGTGACGGATATTTCTGTTTCTGGTGTGAGCGTGGAGGAGCTGGTTGTCCAGTTATATAAGGAACACAACATATGAAGGCCTATTTTTCATTCTTTAAGATGCGTTTTCTTTGCGGGCTTCAATACCGAGTGGCCGCCTATGCGGGTATGAGCACCCAGTTTGCCTGGGGATTTTTGATGATACTCATGTTTCGAGCCTTTTACCGGGCGGCTCCTGAGAAATTCCCCATGAGTTTTCCCGCCCTCAGCACCTATATCTGGCTTCAACAGGCCTTGCTGGCTTTGATTATGGCTCATTTGTTTGAAAACGAGCTTTTTGAATCCATTACCAGCGGCAATATTGCCTACGAGCTGTGCAGACCAGCTTCCATTTATAACCTGTGGTTTGCCCGAAGCCTAGCCAAGCGACTTTCCGCTGTTGCCCTGCGTTGCGGTCCCGTTTTGGTCGTGGGCCTTCTGCTGCGCAGTCCCTTTCGCTTGCTGCTTCCTGACAGTCTGCTTCGCTTTTTCCTGTTTTTATTTTCCCTTGGCCTGGGCCTCTTGGTCTTGGTATCCATTAACATGCTGATTTATATTAGCGCTTTTTACACCATTTCGGCTTCTGGCATTCGACTTTTATATATCTTTACAGTGGATCTGTTCTCAGGACTGATCATCCCCTTGCCTTTTTTGCCGGATAGGATCCGTTGGATTTTTGAACTTCTGCCCTTTGCCTCTATTCAAAACACGCCCTTCTTGATTTACAACGGCTATTTGAACCTCCATGGTGCCCTTTGGCGGGTTGCCTTGCAGCTCCTTTGGTGTTCGGTCATACTGGCATTTGGAAGGGCCTGGATGAAAAGAGCTGAAAAGAGATTGGTAGTACAAGGTGGATAGAAAGGAGGTTTTTTGTGAGGCTTTATTTAAGGTATATATCCATTATTCTACGCTCCCAAATGCAGCATAAGGCTTCGTTTCTTATGTCCTTTGTGAGCCAGTTTCTTTCTTCGTTTGTCATTATTTTGGGGCTTTATTTTTTGTTTTCTCGCTTCAATCAAGTAGAGGGATTTAGCTATCACGAGATTTTGCTTTGCTATGCCATAATTTTTATGGCCTTTTCTCTTGCAGAATGCTTTTTTCGGGGTTTCGATACCTTTAGCACTATCGTGTCCAAGGGCGAATTTGACCGAATGATGGTGCGCCCTCGAAGCGAGCTTTTTCAAGTTCTGGCCTCCCGCATGGAGTTAAGCCGTATAGGACGGATTCTGCAAGCCCTCCTTACCTTTGTCTATGTTCTCCCTAAGTGCGAGATCCTTTGGTCGCCAGACAAGGTTCTGACCTTGATGCTCATGCTCTTTGGCGGAATGTTTTTGTTTTCTGGACTGTTTATGATTTATGCAAGCTTTTGTTTTTTTACCATAGAGGGGCTGGAATTTATGAACATCTTTACCGACGGCGGGCGGGAATTTGGCAAGTTTCCGCTGTCCATCTACGGCCGGTGGGTGCTTCGCTTTTTCACCTACATTGTTCCCTTGGCTTTGGTACAGTATTATCCCCTCCTTTACCTGCTGGGCCGGACAGAGCAAGTCTTATATCTGTTTCTACCCTTGCTTGGAGCCTTGTTTCTGATTCCAAGCTATGCGTTTTGGCGCTTTGGGATCCGGCGCTATAAGTCCTCCGGGTCGTAAATAGGTAAGCAAGAATGCAAGGTTGTCGTCATGCAACACAATAAACTTTGATCAGCAAGTACATGAACCAAGAAAGGAGTTATCATGCGAAGAACACTCAGAGCTTGCCGCTCATTATTTCAAGTACGCTTTTCAGAGGGGCTGCAATACCGCTTTTCGGCCCTATCAGGGGCAACCATAGGTATCTTTTGGGGGCTTATTGAATGTGTAATTCTTACTGTTTTCTACCAGTACAGTCAAAATCCTCAGAACAGCAACGGCCTCAGTCTTTCTGCTGCGATCTCTTATGTATGGTTGGCGCAGGTTATGATCCACCTGGCCGCCGGGAGCATAGACGCAGATGTCATGGAAAAAATCCGCAGCGGAGACGTAGGTTTGGAACTATGCCGACCCCTGGATTTATATTTTCACTGGTTTTCCAAAAACGTCGCCATCAAGGCAAGTCATTTGGCACTCAGAGGCAGCATGACGCTACTGGGAGCACTCTTGATGCCGACGGCGATTCGGCTTGGGCCTCCGGCCTCCCTCTGGGGCTTTTTATTTTTTCTTTTATCCCTTCTATGCGCCTTTCTACTATCCACAGCCTTCATCATGATGGTAACAGCCATTCGTCTGAACATTACATGGGGCGACGGGCCAATGCATTTCATTCTATTGGCAGGCAACATCCTTTCTGGCAGCTTTCTACCCCTTCGGCTTTGGCCGGACTTTATGCAAGGATTTTTAAGATTTCAGCCATTTGCGGGTTATCTGGACATTCCCCTTCAACTTTACGTAGGGAGTTTACAGCCCAGCGAAGCCCTCTTTCACATCAGGATACAGCTAGTCTGGTGCTTTCTTTTCATTCTACTCGGCAGAAGCATTATGAGCCAGCGACTTAAAAGCGTAATCGTACAAGGAGGGTAATAAAAACTCCCACAGCCCCAAGTCCGGCTCTTTTTGATAGAAGGGTGAAGGGGCTGTGGTTTTAGAAAGAGTTGATACTATAAAAGAAACGAGGTATCTATGAGAAAAGAACTTTGTGTAAAAGCCTTCATTCGTTCTGTGTTACGGGAACTTAGGATTTACTGCAAGCTGATGCGGATTCATTTGCTGTCGGGTGTGGAGTATAAGGGTTGGTGGCTGATGTTGATTCAGGTTTTTATTTCGGTCGTAACCGATCCTATTTCCACTGTCCTTTTATTTTCCCGCTTTGGGAGTATAGGAAGCTGGGGGGTAGAGCAGATTCTTCTGATCTATGCCCTGGCAGTGGCTTGCTTTGGGCTTGCGGAATGCTTTTGCCGGGGCTTTGACTATTTTCCCTGGCAGATCCGCAAGGGAAATTTTGACCGGGTTTTGCTGAGGCCCTGTTCTCTGTTTATACAGGTGGCTGGTATGATTTTTCATATCCATCGCTTTGCCCGGCCTCTCACTGCCCTGGCTGTAGTGTTTTGGGCACTGAGGCGGCTAGGGGTAAGCATGGATGCCCTTCGGATTCTTGTGCTTTGCTTGGCCTTGCTGGGTGGTTCTATCATGTACTGTGGCGTGTTTATCTTTACCTCCGGCTTGGCCTTCTTTACCATCAAGGGTCTGGACTGGATTTACATCCTGACCAATGCTAGCTACCAGGTCACCCGCTGCCCCGACGAGTACATGCCCCGCATGATGAAAAATTTCTTTACCTTTTGCCTACCCGTCCTTGTGGTTAGTTACTACCCCGCTTCCTATCTTTGTGGCTGGGGGGCAAGCCTCTTCACAGGGCTTCTGGCCCTGCCTGTAGGTGTCGGTTTCCTGTGTTTTTCTCTACTGGTCTGGCAATTTGGGGTGCGGCATTATAAGAGTACAGGAAGTTGAAGCACATTCAAAGCTAATGATTCTCTGCTGGGTAAGCGTCTATTTCCACTCCGATAAAATGCTTTTATCCGCAGCTACTTTGTTTACGATTTCGATACCAGAGCGGCAGTTATCAAAAGTGCCTTTTTCGATTTCTTGAATGACGGCCTCTAGGAGTTTTTCGTAGTACGCTTCTGGTGTCAAGTCAGTTGTGGTTTTATCAAAGTGCTGTTGGCTTTTGCTGGAAGCAATACTTGCATACTCATTTTTGACTTGCTCTATCAATTCTTCATGTTTCATTTGTTTAGCTCCTTTTGCTTTGTTTGAGTTAATGTGTGTCGTTCGGGGTCAATTTATACTGTGAGCTTGTTTGGTATCTTCTCAAACGTATACAAACAAAGGCAATGGTCATCATTTGAAAGCTACTCTGTATTGACCAAATAATATTGTGTAGCAATATAAAACTGTTGTAGTGGCTGAAGTTTCTTGTTATTATATATCATTGAATGACGATTATAAGGGGGCAGTACAGAGTGGATTATATAAATGTGATTTTTTCATGTCAGGAAAAATTTGAAGAAATGTGCCTTAATGAGTTGAACACTTCCAATATTGATTTTCAATTTATTCGCTGGTTTGAACATGGGCTAGGCATAGCTTCTACTGAATCGTTTGAAGTATTTTCAAGTTATGTGCAGAGGAAGGGATTTATTTTTCTTCGCCATATCTTTCCGGTTGAATATACTGTGAACTACTTAAGTGACGACGAAACATTACAAGGCACATACTCTGAAATTGCATGTGGATTCTCCAAGCGTATGATCGGTAAAACCTTCAGTGTCCAAATGCGCAAAAAAAATCCTGGTATCAATGTCAGCTCCTTTGTTCGTACAGTGATCAGCCATTTTGAAAAAGCGGGTTATACCTATGATGCTAAAAACCCAGATTATATAATCTCCGGTTATGTGGATGAGCAACGTTTATATATTGGTTTCTCCACTCCGAGGTTAAATCTGAGTCCGTGGGCAGGAGGTATGTGCCGTTATTCGTTTCGACCGGATACCATCAGCCGTGCTGAATTTAAACTTTTAGAAACAATAGATTATTTTTCGCTGGACTTATCTACTTGTAAGTCAGGAGTGGATCTAGGAGCCTCTCCTGGTGGCTGGACAAAAATTTTAGTGCAAAATGGCATTCATGTTGTCGCAGTAGATCCTGCAGAATTAGCACCACAGTTACAACAGCATCCCAAGGTGACCCATTACCGAGATACGGCACAGAATTTTCTGCAGGATAACAAGCAACAATTTGATATCCTTTTGAATGATATGAAAATGGATGTCCCAATATCGGTGAAAATAATGAATGAAATGGCAAATGTTCTAAGGCACCATGGTTATGCAATTATGACTTTTAAACTGACAAACAAAAAAATTATGAGAACAATCAATAATGGGCTTGATTTATTAACAAATCAATATGACATTTTACATGTAAAGCAATTGTTTCACAATCGGATGGAAATAACAGTTGTTTGTCGGCGTAGGTAGGGAAGAATGGCAGTCAAATGAAAGGAAGGGTTCTCATGAAGTCATATCGAAAGGAATTAACATTCAACACAAGCACAAGGCGAGCGTTTATCAATATAACCCCGGAGGTTGAAGCGGCCTTAGTGGAAAGCGGTATAAAAGAAGGTCTTGTTCTGGTTAATGCTATGAACATTACAGCCAGTGTATTCATTAACGACAATGAAAGCGGCCTGCACCGAGACTTTGAACGTTGGCTGGAAAAATTGGCCCCGGAAAAGCCCTACGATCAATATCAGCATAACGGCTACGAGGATAATGCGGATGCACATCTTAAGCGCACCCTGATGGGTCGAGAGGCGGTTGTTGCCGTTACCAAGGGAGAATTAGACTTCGGAACTTGGGAGCAGATTTTCTATGGTGAATTTGATGGCAAAAGGCCAAAGCGTGTGCTTGTTAAGATTATTGGGGAGTGAAGAATTTCTAAGGCCCCCTCATCAATAAAGTTAATCAACAAACAAGCGGTGTAATCAGCTCAATTAGAGCGAATTACACCGCTTGTTTTGTAAAGAGACTTAGACCTGTTATTTTTTGCATAAGCTAAAAGAATCAAGATAGTTTAAAGAATGCGAAGACCCTCAATTTCCTCACAGGTCAAACCCGTATCCTCCATGATTTCATTCATCGGTCTATTGCGTTTCAGCATTTTTCTGGCTATTTCCGCTTTCCCTCTCGCTTCACCCTCTGCTATGCCCTCTGCTCTGCCGATCGCTTTTCCCTTTAATTCTGCATGGTGTAAAGCCTGTGCTTCATCATGTCTGGCTTTTGCGCGAAGTCGCTCCAACTCACGAAACTCTGACGAAGCCGTAATGCTGTAATACGCGTTGATCGCCTTGCTCATAACTGGCACCTCCAATGCCTGAATTTTTGCTAATTCTTCTTTCGTTTCAGCCTTAAACAACGACAGCCACAACAATAACATATTGCTTGCACTGACATCTGTGGGTACCTTGAGCAATTCAAAAAAGTGCAAGCACATCTTATCTGATAATAATGTATGGCGGGTCACTTCAAGCGGTAGAAACTCTGAATGAAACGCCTCGCAATCAAACAGCGAAAAATTGATGATACTGATGATGATTGTTCGTGGCAACATGGAATAAGCCATACCGGTCGCGAGTGCGGTTGAATACTCCCGCACCCAGTGATACAGACTGCGTTCTGGGAAATCCCCCTCATCGTTGACTTGCACCTCAAGATCAACTCTCTGGCCGTCAACATCCATGTTAATGTCCAGTCGGCAAAACTTATCCCCTAAGCTTTCTGGCGGCATTTCCGGATTTGTTACTCTGAATTCTCCTATGCTTTCAAGCCGGATCCCAAGCAGCTCTGCCACAAGCATTTTCAAGAGATCTGGGTACTGCACGAACAGCATTTTAAAAAGCGTATCCGTCTTGAAGGTATATTGCAGCTTGGTCATCCTTATCATTCCTCATCTTTCCTTTTATACTCAGTCACGTTCAACTTTGCATGGCAAATGGTTAAGAGACTAAGTATATTGATTATCTTCTAGTATCAGCATACCATAACTCCATGTATTTTTCCACTGGGCTCTTCATAAATAGCACCCAGATTCAAAAACAGAGCAGTCGGACAAATCAACTGCTCTGTTTCCTTATTGCTCATCAGAAATCACATAATTTTTCAATGCATAATCAAGGAGTGTTCCGATCAATTCATTCCGTGTGCGACCTGTTTTTAAAGAAATCCCTTCTATAGCCGCGACAGTATCATCTCTAATTCTCACTGAAAATGTTCTAAATTTCTCCTCACCTTTTGGTGGCCTTGGAGTAATCAGTAGCTTATCATTGCCCACAATACCTTCACCTCTCATATTTATGCTCATGCTTCATGGTGCATAAAGCGTATGAAGTTGAGCAAGGATTTGGAGCTAGGTGCCCTTAACCATAAAGAAATTTTCTCTTTAAGTTTAACCTTGAACATGATAAAATAATATGTTATAATTAATGTTATAAGTCATATTATAGATCATGTTATGTTTAGAGATTAATAAGCGGGGTGTATAAGAATGAACAATGTGACATGTTGCGTAACTGGGCACAGAAATATTGCAACAGAAAGGTTTGACTATGTAACTACTGAACTTTATTGTGAAATCTTGTTGGCTATAAAGGATGGCTATACACATTTCATTAGTGGGTTTGCTGAGGGTGTAGATTTAATTTTCGCTGAGATCGTTTCCGAATTGAAGGTGCAATATCCTATAACATTGGAAGCCGCCATCCCCTATCGTAAACGCTTACATATACTTACCCAAACATGCAAGAAACTAATCACACAATGCAATGTTATTGGCGTTCATTCGGAGGAATATGTTCCATCCTGCTTCATGAAAAGAAATTGCTTTATGGTTAATCAATCAGCCCGAATCATTGCCGTATATGATGGTAGAGCGAAAGGGGGCACGGCTGCAACCCTACAATATGCTGCCCGACTTGGAAAAGAATCCAGAATTATTTCTTGTTAAGGCACTGTTTTTTTACAATAGAATTTTGATTCGGGTTAGTCTCATGTTTCCGACAGGATTGATTTTGACAGATTTGTCAAAATCAATCCTGTCTAAAATCGTTATAGGAAAAAAGTACACTTATTTACTGAACAAAGCCGTCTGCGTAGCAGGCCCTGCAATACCATCAACAGTAAGCCCATTGTCTCGCTGAAACTCCCTAATTGCCGTTTCCGTCTGGTCACCAAAAACACCGTCAGGTGTAACCTTGTAGCCTTTCAAATAAAGCGCTGCCTGAATCAGATAGGTAATGCTTCCTCTGGCTCCTTTTCTTACGATCTTTAACGCGGAAGCAGTGGAAGGTCTAAAGGCACCATCCACTTTCAGATTGGCATTATATTGACGATTTAATTCCGTCTGCAAGCCTTTGACTAAGGCCTGCTTTGTTTTTGCTCCGGCTACGCCGTCAATAATCAAGTTGGCGCTATAACGCTGATTCAATGTAGACTGAATACTTTTAACCACAGAATCACCCGTAGTGGGTTTTGATGGGGTGCTGGACACTGGAAAAATTTGCATAATACCCTCAGCTATGGCTTTAGAAATCTTGTTTACATCAAAGAGTTCCATATCCACCGGATTGTTGATAAAAGCTGTTTCAACCAGAGCCGTCGGCGCATTGGAAAGTCGTAGAATGGCAAAGGTGTCCTGCCCCAGAAGATTTATTGCTGTTTTTATTCCTCTGTTCTTGAAGCCCAGTGCGGCAATTTTATCGACTATGGCTTGAGCCAAGGCTTTTCCTTTTCCAGTGTCCTTAATGCTGTATAACACTTCCGTTCCAGTTCCTGGAATACCAGAATTACTGTTTTGATGGATTTCCACTACCGCATCCACTTTTTCGTTGTTGGCAAGGTTGGCATCAGCTGTAATACTCCGATTCACATCAGTTGTGCGATTATTCAGCACCTCGTATCCATTTTGGCGTAAAATTTTTGTTACTTCGTTCGATAAGGCAAGATTCAAGTCCTTCTCACGCAGGCCATTCCCGATTGCGCCGAAATCACTGCCCCCATGTCCGGCAAAAACTGCGATCTTAGGCATAGTCATCCCTCTCAATTCTATACTCCCTCTCCCTCTGCTTTACTTCGTCCTGTTGATCTGATGGAGTGATTTTTACTTTTCTGTCTATAATTTATGCCCTTTACTTACAGCTGGTGATGACCCCCATGAAAAAAGACAAGCAAACGGCATGGGTTGGCAGATGTAAACTTACAATGGTAATGGACTTTAATAATCTTTCCAAGAAAAAAAGCTTGCTTCAAGTCTTTCGATTCAATCGAATCGGCTTGAAACAAGCTTTCTTTTTTACTTGACTGTTTTTAGAGCATTCAATCATTAGATTACTTAATCTTTAAAATACTTGATCGTAAGATTATTTAATCTTCAATCTTGAATCCATCCTTACTTTCCACAAATCAGAAGCGGATCGTATCCAAGCTTACTTGCCTTGGCTTTGGCCAGCCATTTGACGCTCTTGGGCTTCAATCATCTTCTTAACCATATAGCCGCCAACGTAACCGTTCTGAGCTGATGTTAAGTCACCATTGTAGCCTTGCTTTAAAGGTACGCCGATTTCGTTAGCGACCTCATATTTAAACTGATCCAAAGCCTGACGTGCTTCGGGCACTGCCTTTCTTGAAGTGGTTCCACTGTTATTGCTGTTCATTGTATTTGCCTCCTTAGTCAATTTATTTATACATTTTTTTATTATCCAAACGGAATTTGTAACATAACTTAATCAATAAATTATTGTTACGAATGATAGTATTACCGCTGAAAATAAAATTATGAGAGGTAATTTTTGCAACAACAAAACAGTTGTACTTACTCCACTGAGATCAAATCTTTCAAGGCATCAAAGGTTTTTTGACCAATGCGATCTACATTTTTAATATCCTCAATTTTTTTAAATTTATTTTTTTCTCTATATTGAATGATATTATTTGCAATCGCCTCTCCAATCCCCGGCAGCTCCATCAGTTGGCTATGATTAGCAGTGTTGATATTAATTCTTCCGTCAACACTTTTGCTACCATTGCTTTTTGCATCGTTTTCCGTTTCGGTGGCTTGTACTGCCTTTCCGGTTTCCTCAGCCTGAGCTGGCGCTTCTGCTTGCGTCAGCACCTCACCGATTTTTGGTATCTTTATCTGCTGAGTATCCTTCACATAAGCCGCTAGGTTGATCCTATCTAAGTCTGCCTCTAAATCTGCTCCACCAGCCATCTCCAGCAAGTCGGTAATCCGGCTTCCTTCTGCAAGCTCATACACGCCGGGTTTTGCCACAGCGCCCATTATATAAGCTTTGATTGTCTTTTCAGCTGTTTGCTCTTCTACCATGATAGCGTTCTCACTAAGTGCAGGTATAGCTTCGGATGTGGAAGCCTGTGTGTCCGTGGAAGTATCTTTTGCAGCGATATTCTGGGATTTTGCTGTTTCCGTGGATAGGTCTGGGTTTGAGGCCTGTTGAGTTGAATCTTGCCCTCCCTTGCTGACCACAACTTCCGTCTGGTTCCGTTCCCAAGTATAAATCACGCCAAAAACAAGCACGCATATCCCTACAAGAATGAAAACAAGCACTTCCTTTTTTATTTTCATAAATAAGACCATTCCTTTCTACGAAAGGCATAACGAGCCATGAAAAGGCAAGTGCCTAAAATTTGTGATAAAATAAGAATACAGA